>NZ_JBVHLW010000001.1:325826-447100 GCF_055558795.1 Streptomyces sp. NPDC025618
TCCCCACCTCCCCCCCCCCCCCCCCCCCCCCCCCCCCCCCCCCCCCCCCCCCCCCCCCCCCCTCCCCCCCCCCCCCGCGGCCGCTGACGTCAGAGAACCGGAAGCATCTTGCGGAGTTCGAACGCGGTCACTTCCGAACGGTACTCCTCCCACTCCTGCTTCTTGTTGCGCAGGAAGAAGTCGAAGACGTGCTCGCCGAGCGTCTCGGCGACCAGCTCGCTGCGCTCCATCAACTCGATGGCCTCACCGAGGTTCTGCGGCAGCGGCTCGATGCCCATGGCCCGGCGCTCCGCGTCGGAGAGCGCCCAGACGTCGTCGTCGGCGCCGGCGGGCAGTTCGTAGCCCTCCTCGATGCCCTTGAGGCCGGCGGCCAGCAGGACGGCGTAGGTGAGATAGGGGTTGGCGCCGGAGTCGATGGAGCGGACCTCGACGCGGGTGGAGCCGGTCTTGCCGGGCTTGTACATCGGCACGCGGATGAGCGCGGAGCGGTTGTTGTGGCCCCAGCAGATGTACGAGGGGGCCTCGCCGCCCGCGCCCGCCGTGCGCTTGGAGCCGCCCCAGATCCGCTTGTAGGAGTTGACCCACTGGTTGGTGACGGCGGAGGTCTCGGCGGCGTGCCGGAGCAGTCCGGCGATGAAGGAGCGGCCGACCTTGGAGAGCTGGTACTCGGCGCCCGACTCGTAGAAGGCGTTGCGGTCGCCCTCGAAGAGGGAGAGGTGGGTGTGCATCCCGGAGCCGGGGTACTCCGAGAACGGCTTGGGCATGAAGGTGGCCTGCACGCCCTGCTCCAGCGCCACCTGCTTCATCACGAGCCGGAAGGTCATGACGTTGTCGGCGGTGGAGAGCGCGTCGGCGTAGCGCAGGTCGATCTCCTGCTGGCCGGGGGCGCCCTCGTGGTGGCTGAACTCGACCGAGATGCCCATGGATTCGAGCATGGTGATGGCCTGGCGGCGGAAGTCCATGCCCACGTTCTGCGGGGTGTGGTCGAAATAGCCGGAGTTGTCGGCGGGCACCGGGCGGGAGCCGTCGACGGGCTTGTCCTTGAGCAGGAAGAACTCGATCTCGGGGTGGGTGTAGAAGGTGAAGCCGAGGTCGGAGGTCTTGGCGAGGATGCGCTTGAGGACGTAGCGCGGGTCGGCGTAGGACGGGGAGCCGTCGGGCATCAGGATGTCGCAGAACATCCGGGCCGTGCCGGGGGCCTCGGCACGCCAGGGGAGGATCTGGAAGGTGCCGGGGTCGGGCTTGGCGATCATGTCCGACTCGTACACACGGGCGAATCCCTCGATCGCCGAGCCGTCGAAGCCGATGCCCTCGTCGAAGGCCTGCTCCAGCTCCGCCGGGGCGACGGCCACGGACTTCAGATAGCCCAGCACATCGGTGAACCACAGCCGTACGAACCGGATGTCGCGCTCTTCGAGCGTACGGAGCACGAACTCCTGCTGCTTATCCATAATCCACCTATCCTCGGTCAGGCCGCCCCTTCCCAAGCCGCGGGGCACATCGGGGGCACATGAGCATCCCACCACACGATTTCGGGTGCGTTGCGTACGCGCGTCTGAACGTCTCCGCTCGTGCGGGGGTACCGTCCATGGCCACGGGCCCCTGGAAGAGCATCGCTTTCCATACTGCCTGTCCGCCCCCGTCCGTGTAACGGCCGGGGGCGGACAGGGGAAACGTCAGGTGCCGCCGGGGACCATCGGCATGGCCAGCACGGCCGCCGCGATCGCCTGCGGGCGGTCGTACATCAGCAGGTGACCGGCGGGTGCCACCGCCTCGAAGCGGCCGTCGAGGCGGGTCGCGAGGGCGCGCTGGCGCTCCAGCCAGCGGCGCTCCACGGCGGACCCGGTGCCCGGGGAGGCCGCGAGGACGGTCACCGGCACGGGCGGCATCGGGTGCCGGTCCCGCAGCTCGTGGAGCTCGGCGGCGACGTCGCGGTAGCGGGCGTTCTCCATCAGCAGGGCGCGCAGCACCCGGCCGGTCCCGTAGGTGCGGCGCACCAGCTCGGCGGGGGCCGGGTCCTGGCGGGTGACGGAGGAGGCCCGGACGGTGAGCTTGCGCAGGGAGGGGCCGAGCGCGCGGGGCAGCCCGGCGGCGGCGAGGACCAGTCCCCGGGCGTGCGCGGCGGTGGTGCGCAGCTCACGGGCGGGCGCGGCCCCGCGCTCGTCCTCCACGCTGCTGTCGACCAGCACGATCCCGGCCGTGCGCAGCGGGTGCAGCCGGGCGAACGCCTCGGCGTGGAAGCCGGCGAGCGAGTGGCCCACGACCGTGGCCGGTCCGCCGAGCCCCAGGGCGTCGAGGACGCCCGCTATCCGCGCGGCCTCCCCGGCGGCGGTGGGCGGTTCGAGGGGCGGCGCGCTGAAGCCGAGGCCGGGCCGGTCGAAGCGGACGACGGTGCGGTGCCCGGTGAGCAGCGGCACGACGGGGTCCCAGTCGAACCAGCCCATGCCGAGTCCCGCGCTCAGCACGCACACGGGCCCGGAGCCCTCGCACACGACGTGCAGCGGCACCCCGCCGACCCGCAGCATGTGCCCTGGTGGCCGCTCCATACCGTCCACACTGTCCCCCTTGTGACCGTCCGTCCACACCGCGCGGAGCGCGACGAGGACGACCGTACCGGCGCGCGGCGGCAGCCCGCGCCACGGCCCCCTCGCCGGGGAATTCCGTGGTAGCGGGGCGGCTACTCCCCGGCCGGCCGCGCGCGGTGTTCCGGCGCCACCCAGTGCGGCTTGCGGAGCTTCAGCAGGGCGAGCGGCGCGAGGAAGCCGAGGACCAGCAGGCCGCCGCCCACGGTGAGGAGGTAGCGCCACAGCGGGCCGCCGCCGAACTGGTCCGGCGGGACGAAGCCGATGCACATGGCCGCGAGCGAGGCCGCGAAGCCGACGCCCGCCACCAGCCGCACGGCCGGGACGCGGAAGCCGCGCGGCCGGTCCGGCTGGGTGGTCCGCAGCCGGACCACGGCGGCGAACATCAGCAGATAGACGACCAGATAGATCTGGGTGGTGATCACCGAGAAGATCCAGTAGGCGCTGGAGACATCGGGGATGAAGGCGTAGAGCAGCGCGATGAGGGTGGTGAGCACGCCCTGCGCGACCATGATGTTCCGCTGCACGCCGTGCTTGTTGAGCTTCTGCAGGACGGGCGGCAGATAGCCCTCCTGCCGGGCGACCATCAGCAGGCCCTTGGAGGGGCCCGCCAGCCAGGCGAGCATGCCGCCGAGCGCGGCCACGACGAGCAGCACCCCGACGACCTTGGTCAGCCAGCCCACGTGGAAGTGGTCGAAGAAGCCCTGGAACGCCTGCATCACGCCCGCGGTCAGGCTGAGGTCCTCGCCCGGCATCACCCAGCTGATCGCGAGCGCCGGGAGGATGAAGATCAGCAGGACGAGTCCGGTGGCGGCGAAGACCGAGCGCGGGAACTGCCTGCCGGGCTCGCGCAGCGAGGCGACGTGCACGCCGTTCATCTCCATGCCCGCGTAGGACAGGAAGTTGTTCACGATCAGGACGAGGCTGGCGAGCCCGGTCCACGGCGGCAGGAAGTGGCCGCTGTCCATGGGCGCGGCGGGGGCGTTGCCCTGGCCGAGGAAGACCAGGCCGAGCACGACGAGCACCACGCCCGGGATCAGCGTCCCGATCACCAGGCCCGCGCCGGCCAGCCCGGCGACCGCCTTCGTGCCGCGCGAGGAGATCAGCACGCCCGACCAGTAGACGACGACGATGACCAGGGCGACGTAGAGCCCGTTGCCGGCGAGCCGGGGGTCGATGACGTACGCGAACGTGCTCGCCACATAGGCGAGCAGGCTCGGGTAGTAGGCGATGGTCATCGCGAACTGGCACCAGACGGCCAGGAAGCCGAGCGGCTTGGAGAGCCCCTCGCTCACCCAGCGGTAGACGCCGCCGGTCCAGCCGGAGGCGAGCTCGGCGGAGACCAGCGCGGTCGGCAGCAGGAAGACCACGGCGGGTACGACGTAGAGGAAGACGGCGGCGAGGCCGTAGATCGCCATGGACGGCGAGGGCCGCAGGTTGGCGACCGACGCCGTGGTCATCATCGCGAGGGTCACCCACGAGATGAACTGCGTCTGGGTGGCGCCCGGGGTGGTGGCGCCCGTGGCGAGGGGACGGTCGTCCCTCACCTGGTCCGTGCTGGTCATGTGAGGTGGAGCGTCCTTCGGCGGGCGTCGATCGTGTACGCCCCAATGATCCCATCTGCGACACCTGGAGAAGGCATACCCCGAGGGGGTAAGGTGCCGCGGAGGTGCGTCAGGAGTTCGGGGGACAGGCGATGGCAGGACAGCGCGGGGCCGCCGCCCGGTGCGGTCGGCTGCTGCTGTTCACCGCGCTGCTGCTGGGCATCGTGACCATGCACGCGCTGGGGCACCCGGCGGAGCACGGCGGCCCGGCGGCCGGCTCGCACTCGATGCGGGCGGAAATCCACCACGCCGCTCCCCCGCAGGCCCCTTCCGTCCACGGCGAGAGCCACGGCATGGACCCCATGTCCGTCTGCCTCGCCGTGCTCGGCTCCGCCCTCCTCGCGCTCGTCCTCCTCCTCGGGGCGGCCGCGCTGCGCCGCGCCGCTACGGCCCTGCCCGCGCTCCGCGCGCGGCTGCTCCTCGTCCTCCGGCCCATCCCGCCGCCACCACGGCACAAGGCCCTCGCCCGGCTGTCGGTCCTGCGCGTGTAGCAGCGGGTGCCGCCGCGCCCCCGTGCGCGGCGGCACGCGCCGCTGCCTCTTTCACAGGACCCGACACCACGAGGTGCTCTTCCCCATGTCTTCCCCCACCCGCCGCGCCGTGCTCGGCGCGGGACTCGCCGCTGCCGGAAGCGGACTGCTCGCCGCCTGTTCCGGGAGCCGGGACGGCCGTCCGGCCCCGGCCGCGCCCTCCGCCGGCTATCTCGCCCCGGACGGCGAGGAGGTCGCCGCCGCCGAGGCGAAGCGCGGCACCGGCCCCGTACGCGAGATGGAGCTGACGGCCACCCGCGCCCGGCTCGACCTGGGCGGCCGTATGGTCGACTCCTGGGCGTACGGCGACCGGCTGCCCGGCAGGGAGATCCGGGTCACCGCGGGCGACACGCTCGCGCTGACCCTCGCCAACCACCTGCCCGAGGCCACCTCCCTGCACTGGCACGGGCTCGCGCTCCGCAACGACATGGACGGCGTCCCCGGCCTCACCCAGCGCGCGGTGGGGCCAGGAGCCTCGTACGCCTACCGCTTCACCGTCACGCACCCCGGCACCTACTGGGTCCACCCGCACTCGGGCGTCCAGCAGGACCGGGGGCTCTACGCCCCGCTGATCGTGGAGGACCCCAAGGAGCCGCTCTCCTACGACAAGGAGTGGGTGGTCGTCCTGGACGACTGGGTCGACGGCGTGGACGGCAGCACGCCCGACGGGGTGCTGGCCGAACTGAGCCGGGGCATGGGCGGCATGGAGGGCATGGACCACGGCGGGCACGGCATGGGGAAGATGTCCGGCATGGCGAGGGGCGCCGGGCAATCCTCCCCGGCTCCCTCCGGGCCGCCCCGGATGATGATGGGCGCGACCAGCCCGCTCCTCGGCGGGGACGCGGGCGACGTCGCGTACCCGCACTACCTCGTCAACGGACGGACGCCCGACGCCCCGGAGACCTTCACCGCGAAGCCCGGCGACCGCGTCCGCGTCCGCTTCGTCAACGCGGGCGGCGACACGGCCTTCCGGGTGGCGCTCGGCGGCCACCGGATGACGGTGACGCACACGGACGGCTTCCCCGTCGAGCACGCGGAGACGGACGCGCTGCTGCTGGGCATGGGCGAGCGGTACGACGTGCTGGTCGAGGCCGGGGACGGGGTGTTCCCGCTGACGGCGCTGGCCGAGGGCAAGAACGCCGCCGCGCTGGCGGTGCTGCGCACGGGCGGCGGCCCGGCGCCCGAGGCGGCCGCCCGGCCGCGGGAACTGGACGGCACCCTGCTGACGGCCGACCGGCTGAAGGCGGACCGGAGCGTGCGGCTCCCAGGCCGCCGGCCGGACCGCACGATCGAGCTCGACCTCACGGGCTCGATGGCGAAGTACGACTGGGCGGTCAACAACCGGAAGTACGCGCCCGATCAGCGCTGTCCGGTGGCGGCGGGCGAGCGGGTCCGGCTCGCCTTCGTGAACAGGACGACGATGTGGCACCCGATGCACCTGCACGGCCACACCTTCGCGCTGCCCGGCGGCGGGCCGCGCAAGGACACCGCGATCGTCCGCCCGGGACAGCGCCTCGAGGTCGACTTCGACGCCGACAACCCGGGGCTGTGGATGCTCCACTGCCACAACGTCTACCACGCGGAGTCCGGGATGATGACGGTCCTCGGCTACCGGCGCTGACCGACGGCCGCGGGGCCCGCGCCGGTTCGGCACGGGCCCCGCGGGCTGTCATACGGCATGGCTCAGACGGCCAGCGGCACCTGGGTGCCGGGCTCGGGCCGGCCGTAGTGGTCGACGACCTTGTTCAGCTCGATCTGGTAATAGAGCGCGTGGAAGCCGAAGAACGCGAGGAACAGGCCCAGTCCGCCGCTGCACGAGGGCGACAGGCCCGCGGCGCGCTGCGCCTCGGCGATGCGCCGGCCCGTGTTGAAGATCGACACGTACGGCGGAATGATCAGGAAGATGCCCAGCGTGATGGCGAGCACCGACATGGCGGGGTTGATGTGCCGCCGGCTGTCGAACTGCGCCATCTCCTTGTTGACCTTGTAGTGCCAGACGATGCCGTAGATGCCGAGAGTGATCAGCGGCAGGCCCAGCCAGGCGGCGAAGGGGTTGCGGCGCTTCATCGACAGGCCGTAGGCGGCGGGCCCCGGGGCCGGGTAGCCCATCGGCGCCTGCTGCGGATAGCCCGCACCACCGTACGGGTTCTGCGGGGGCATGGCCGGAGGGTAGCCCTGCGTGCTCAACGCGGTCTCCTAGGAAGAACTTCGAAACAAGACATGCCCATGGCATATGCCAGGGGCGACGCGCCGAAGCTTGTCACAAGATCACATGCGCCCGCCACGGCGGCGGCCCGGCACCGGCTCCCCTACATCGCGTCAGACAGACGATTAGACTGGGCGCCGTGCCTCAACTTCGTCTCGCTCTGAATCAGATCGATTCCTGCGTCGGTGATCTCGCCGGGAACGCCGAGTCGATCGTCCGCTGGGTCCGGCACTCCGCCGAGCAGGGCGCCCACTTGGCCGCCTTCCCCGAGATGGCGCTGACGGGCTACCCCGTGGAGGACCTCGCGCTGCGCTCCTCCTTCGTCGAGGCCGGCCGGGAGGCGCTGCGCTCGCTCGCCGCCCGGCTCGCCGCCGAGGGCCTGGGCGAACTGCCGGTCGTCGTCGGCTATCTCGACCGCAGCACGCGGACGCAGCCCCGGCTGGGCCGCCCGGCGGGCGCGCCGCGCAACGCCGCGGCCGTGCTGCACCGGGGCGAGGTGGCACTCTCCTTCGCCAAGCACCACCTGCCCAACTACGGCGTCTTCGACGAGTTCCGCTACTTCGTGCCCGGCGACACCATGCCGGTGGTGCGGGTGCGCGGCATCGACGTCGCGCTCGCGATCTGCGAGGACCTGTGGCAGGAGGGCGGCCGGGTGCCCGCCGCCCGCGCCGCCGGCGCCGGGCTGCTGCTGTCGGTCAACGCCTCGCCGTACGAGCGCGAGAAGGACGACACACGGCTGGAGCTCGTCCGCAAGCGCGCCCAGGAGGCGGGCTGCACGACGGCGTACCTCGCGATGACCGGCGGCCAGGACGAGCTGGTCTTCGACGGGGACACCATCGTCGTCGACCGCGACGGCCAAGTGCTCACGCGCGCCCGGCAGTTCGAGGAGCGCTGCGTGGTGATCGACCTCGACCTGCCGGCCGCCGCGGCCGAGGCGCCCTCCGGGGTGGTGGACGACGGCCTGCGCATCGACCACGTCGTGCTGACCGCCGACCCGCTCCCGCCGTACGAGGCGAAGGCGGCGGGCACGGTCGCGGAGCGGCTCGGTGACGCCGAGGAGGTGTACGAGGCGCTGGTCATCGGCCTGCGCGCGTACGTCACCAAGAACAACTTCCGCAGCGTGGTGATCGGGCTCTCCGGCGGCATCGACTCGGCGCTGGTCGCCGCCATCGCGTGCGACGCGCTCGGCGCGGAGAACGTGCACGGCGTGGCCATGCCGTCCCGCTACTCCTCCGAGCACTCCCTCGCCGACGCCGAGGAGCTCGCCCGGCGCACCGGCCTGCGGCTGCGGACCGTGCCGATCGCGCCGATGTTCGACGCGTACATGGGAGCGCTGGGGCTCACCGGCCTCGCGGAGGAGAACCTCCAGTCGCGGCTGCGCGGCACGATGCTGATGGCGATCTCCAACCAGGAGGGGCACATCGTGCTCGCGCCGGGCAACAAGTCGGAGCTGGCCTGCGGTTACTCCACGCTCTACGGCGACTCGGTCGGCGCGTACGGGCCGATCAAGGACGTCTACAAGACCTGGGTCTTCCGGCTCGCCACCTGGCGCAACCGGGCGGCCGAGGAGCGCGGCGAGACCCCGCCGATCCCGGAGAACTCCATCACCAAGCCGCCGAGCGCCGAGCTGCGGCCGGGCCAGGTGGACACCGACTCGCTGCCGGACTACGAGGTGCTGGACCGGATCCTGGAGCGGTACGTCGACCGGGACCAGGGCCGGGCGGAGATCGTGGCGGCGGGCTTCGACGCGGAGCTGGTCGCGCGGGTGCTGCGGATGGTCGACACCGCGGAGTACAAGCGCCGGCAGTACCCGCCGGGCACGAAGATCTCCGCGAAGGGCTTCGGCAAGGACCGCCGCCTGCCGATCACCAACCGCTGGCGCGAGACGTCCTGAGCGCGGTGCGCGCCTCCGCGATCGCCGGACGGGCCGGTGGTGAACCCACCTCGGCCACTTCAAGCCCGGCCGGCGATCGAGGCCGCCCGCCGCAGGCGCTACGGAGCCGCACCCGGAAGCGAGCGGACACGGCTCTCAGTAATGCCCCGGACCATTGGCCTCCGGACAGACCACGACCGAACCGTCCGGCTGCGCGATGAGTCCCTTGCCCTCACAGTGCTGACACGGCTGCTGTGGCTGCCGCTCGTCATCGCTCATGTCTGCGCTCCCCGTGGGATCTTGAAGACGTGCCCGCATCCTTCATAGGTGATCCGGCCGCCCGTGAGCGTGCCCGGTTCCAGCATCACGGACGACGGCAGCCGGCCGCACTCCGGACAGGTCGGGAATCCACTGCGCACCGGGACGACGACCGGCACCCCGGACGACATCTCCAGGTGGATGCCGCCCTGCACACAGAACTGGCGGATCGCTGATACTTGGCCTTCGGTGAGCGTCGGCTGTGTCATGGCCTGCCGGGACCACTCCCCTTCCCTCTCTCGCCTCTTCCGATCCCGCTTGCCGCCCGGGCCGGCTCACCCCGTGGCGGGGCGGCGCCCGGCGCCCGGGCCGCCCCGTATCTCCAGGCCGTCGAGCAGCGCCTTGGTCGCCAGCGCGACGGCGTCCACGGCGTGCTCGAAGACCGCCTGGTTGTGGGCGGCGGGTGCCCGGAAGCCGGACACCTTCCGTACGTACTGCAAGGCCGCCGCGTGGATGTCCTCGGCGCCCACCTCGGGCGTCACCGGCGGTCTGAGGGTCTTGATACTGCGGCACATGCCCCCAGTGTGCCGCGCGTCACCGACAGCCCGCCGCCCATGGCCAAGGGCTGTCAGCGCGGGACGCCCGCGGACTCGGGGGCCCGGTCGCCCGGCCGGTCGCCGGAGGCGACGACCCGGGACGCGCCCGCCGCGCCGGCGCGGTCGCGGTCCAGCAGACCGGCGGTGACCGCGACGGCCAGGCCCACGACCGCGAGGACCGCGCCGACCAGGGTCGGGGAGCTCCAGCCCCAGCCGGCGGCGATGGCGACGCCGCCGAGCCAGGCGCCACCCGCGTTGGCCAGGTTGAACGCCGAGTGGTTGGAGGCGGAGGCCAGGGTGGGGGCCTGCCGCGCCTTGTTCATGACGAGCATCTGGAGCGGCGTGGTGGTCATGAAGCCGACCGCGCCGAGGATCACCACGGTGACGAGCGCCGCCCACTTCACATGGACGGTGAAGTCGAAGAGCACGAGGACGGCGGCGAGCGCGGCCAGCGATCCGTACAGCGTGGGGCGCAGCGCCCGGTCGGTCAGGGGCCCCGCGATCAGCGCGCCGAGGGTCATGCCGATGCCGAAGAGGGCGAGCACGATCGTCACGGAGGACTCGGCGAAGCCGGTGACCTCGGTCATCATCGAGGCGAGGTAGCTGTAGACGGCGAAGACCCCGGCGAAGCCGAAGACGGCGGTGAGCAGGCCGAGCAGCACCTGCCGGTCGCCCAGCGCGCGCAGCTCCTGGCCGAGGCCCTCGCTCCGCTCGCGCGGGATGCGCGGGACGAGGGCGGCGAGCGCGGCCATGGCGACGATCCCGATGGCCGCGACCACGAGGAAGGTGGCGCGCCAGCCGAGGTGCTGGCCGAGCAGGGTGGCGGTGGGGACGCCGACGATGTTGGCGACCGTGAGGCCGAGGAACATCGTGGCGACCGCCCGCGCCTGCCGGCCCTCACGCACCAGGCGGGCGGCGACGACCGCGCCGACGCCGAAGAAGGCGCCGTGCGGCAGGCCCGCGAGGACGCGTCCGGCGATGAGCAGCCCGAAGGACGGGGCGAGCGCGGAGGCGAGGTTCCCGATGGTGAAGAGCCCCATGAGCAGCACGAGCATGAGCTTGCGCGGGACGCGGGAGCCGAGGGCGGTGAGGAGCGGGGCGCCGATGACGACGCCGAGGGCGTAGGCGGAGACGAGGTAGCCGGCGGTGGGGACGGACGTGCCCAGGTCGTCGGCGACGTTGGGCAGCAGCCCCATCATCACGAACTCGGTCGTGCCGATACCGAAGGCGGAGACCGCGAGGGCGAGCAGCGCCAGGGGCATGAGGGGACAGCCTTTCGAGGGGGGGTGTGTTCCCGCGGGGGACGTGGGCCTGCCGCCCACGGAAAGTTCCCCCGGAGAACAAAGCCTCTCAGGCGGATGTTCCCGCTGTCGTTCCCTTTTGTGAACGATCAGGTGAACGGCCCGGTCAGAGCTTCATCCGCGCGGCCACCGGCAGGTGGTCGCTGCCCGTCCTGGGAAGGGTCCAGGCGGAGACGGGGTCCATCCCGCGCACCATGATCTGGTCGATGCGCGCCATCGGGAAGCTCGCCGGCCAGCTGAAGCCGAAGCCGTCGCCCGCGGCGCCCTGCGCGGAGCGCAGCTGCGAGGTGATGGGGGCGAGCGAGCGGTCGTTCATGGTGCCGTTGAGATCGCCGAGGAGGAGGACCTTCTTCTCCGGCTCCTTGGCGATGGCCTGGCCGAGCGCCTCGGCGCTGTTGTCCCGCTGTCCGGCGGTGAAGCCCGCGTTGAACTTCACGCGCACCGACGGCATGTGCGCGACGTAGACGGCGACGGGGCCCTGCGGCGTCTTGACCGTGGCGCGCAGGGCGCGGGTCCAGCCCATGCGGATGTCGACGGGCTGGACGAGTTCGAGCGGGTACTTGCTCCAGATGCCGACGGTGCCCTGGACGGAGTGGTACCGGTAGCTGCTCGCGAGGGCCTTCTCGTACGTCGGGACGGCCGACGCCTTGAGCTCCTCCAGCGCCACCACGTCCGCGCCGGAGGCGGCGACGTCCTTGGCGGTGCCGGTCGGGTCGGGGTTCTCGGCGTTGACGTTGTGGGTGGCGACGGTGAAGTTGCCGCCCTTGCCGGACTTGTCGGTGAGCAGCCCGCCGAAGAGGTTGACCCAGGCGACCGCCGGCAGCAGCAGGGCGATCAGCGCGGTGGCGGAGCGGCGCAGCACGGCGAGGACGAGCAGCACCGGTATGCCGAGGCCGAGCCACGGCAGGAAGGTCTCGGTGAGGCTGCCGAGGTTGCCCACCCGATTGGGGAGGTGGGTGTGCAGCAGCATCAGCAGCCCGAGGAGGACCGCGAAGGCGGCGACGACCAGGCCGCGCCGCCAGACGCCCGGGCCGCGCCACTGGTCCATGAGGCGCCGGGCCCGGGCGCCGGCCCGCTCCGGACCGTTCCCGTCTCGACCCGTCTCCTGCATGTACGCCTGCGCCATCGACTGCCTCACTGATCATCCGCTGCGGCCCCCGCACGACGATAGGTGATCACCGGTGCCGGGGCGTTCCCTCCACCCCGGGGTGGGGTGTCGGTCTCAAGGACGTGTCCGCGGCCCGGCCGGGTTCCGGTGGGCGGGCCGTGCGGGCGGGCTGTGACACAACGGGCATATTCGAGCGCGGCCGCCGCCCCGCGGGTCCTCGCGGGGCGGCGGCCGGGTCCGGCGGGTCAGTGGGCGGGGCCCTCCGGCCGGGGGCGCGCGCCCTCCATGACGGCGTCGACGATCTCCTCGGCGAGCCCCTCCGGCAGGTCCTCCCACTCGTGGAGCATGGCCCGGGAGAGCATCGGGCTGACGAAGAGGTCCGAGAGCAGCTGGATGTCGAGGTCGGAGCGGAGCTCGCCGGTCGCCATGCCGCGGCGCAGCACCGCGTGGACCATCGCGCGCCGGGCGAGGATGACCGTCTGGTGGTACTCCCTCCACAGCTTGGGGTGGGCCTGGACCTGGCTGATGACCGTGCGCAGGACGGCGGAGGAGCGCTTGGCGAGGCCGCGCCTGCGCAGCAGTTCCAGGACGGCGACAAGGTCGTCACGGGCGGAGGTGCCCGGGAGCTCGGGGACGGCGTCGTCCATGGAGCGCAGGACGTCGAGCATCAGCTCCTCCTTGCCGGCCCAGCGCCGGTAGAGGCTGGCCTTGCCGACGCCCGCCTCGCGGGCGATCCGCTCCATGGACAGCTCGCCCATGGTGACGCCCTCCTCCAGCAGGCGCAGGACGGTCTCGACGACGGTGGTGTCGACGGCGGCGTTGCGCGGGCGGCCGCGCCGCTCGGCGGGCTCCGCCGCCGGGACGGGGACCGCCCCGGCGGCGGACGCTGTCGTCCCGCCCGGTGCCCGCCCGGTCATGTGCCCGCTCCCGCCTGCTCCTTCTCCGCGCCGGGCCGGGTGTCCGCCCCGCTCGCGGCGGTGGCCCCGCGGCCCGGCAGGAAGAGCGCGACGACGGCCGCGCCGAGCAGGGCGACGCCGGCGGAGCCCAGCACGGTGACGTGCATGGCGTGGATGAAGGCGTCGTTGGCCGGGCCGACGAGGGCCTTGCCCTGCGGGCCGAGCTTCTCGGCGACGCCCAGGGTGGCCTCGATGGACTCGCCCGCGGCGTGCCGCGCGGAGTCGGACAGGCCGGGGACCGCGTCGAGGTCGCCGGAGATGCCGTCGCGGTAGGTGGTGGAGAGCAGGGAGCCCAGCACCGCGACCCCGAGCGCGCCGCCGACCTGCCGGAAGGTGTTGTTCACGGCGGAGCCGGAACCGGCCTTCTCGCGGGGCAGCGACTGCATGATCGAGACGGTGGCGGGCGGCATGATGTGCGCCATCCCCGTGCCCTGGAGGAAGAACAGCACCTCCAGGACCCAGATCGGGGTGTCGGTGCCGAGCAGCAGGAAGCCCGCCGTGGTGGCGGCGACCAGCAGCATGCCGGTGGTGCACACCGCCTTGGCGCCGAACTTGTCGACGACGAGCCGGGCGCGCGGCGCGAAGAACATCTGGGCGGCGGCCAGCGGCAGCAGGAGCAGGCCGCTCTGGAGCGGGGTGTAGCCGCGCACGCTCTGGGTGTAGAAGACGATGAAGAAGGTCGTGCCCATCAGCGCGAAGAAGACCAGCGAGATGGAGGAGACCGCGGCGGAGAAGGCGGGGTTGCGGAAGTACCGCACGTCGATGGCCGGGTGGTCACTGCGCCGCTCGTGCAGGACGAACGCGATCAGGACCAGCAGGCCGCCGCCGACCGTGCCGTAGACCTCGGGCCGGGTGAAGTCGGCGAGCTGGCCACCCTTGATGATCCCGTAGACGAGGAGGACGAGGCCGACGACGGACAGCAGCACGCCGACCGGGTCGAGGCGGCCCGGCCGCGGGTCCTTGGAGTCGGGGACGAGCAGCACCATCGCGATCAGACCGACGATCACGATCGGGACGTTCACCAGGAAGACCGAGCCCCACCAGAAGTGGTCGAGCAGGATGCCGCCGGTGATCGGCCCTATGGCGATGGCCAGCCCGACGGCACCGGCCCAGATGCCGATCACCTTGGGCTGCTCCTCGCGCTCGAAGACGTTCATGATGATGGCCAGCGTCGCGGGCATCACGAAGGCGCCGCCGAAGCCCATCACGGCACGGAAGCCGATCAGCTCGCCGGAGGAGCCGGCGAAGGCGGAGAGCACCGAGCCGATGCCGAACACCACCATGCCGAAGAGCAGGACCTTCTTGCGCCCGAGCCGGTCACCGAGCAGCCCCGCGGTGAAGAGTATTCCGGCGAAGACCAGGGTGTAGGAGTTGATCGCCCACTCGAGCTGGCTCTGCGTCGCGCCCAGGCCGTCGGGGGCCGGGGAGGCGATGGTCTTCATCGCCACATTGAGGATCGAGTTGTCCAGCACCACGATCAGGAGGCTGAACAGCAGCACCGTCAGGATCGCCCACCGTCTGCGGTGGACCGCCTCGGGAACCCGGCGGGCCGGGATATCAGTCGACATGCGGACCAGCCTACGTTCCTTTCGATACGCACCCGTCTCGTATTGGAAAGTCTTTGCGAAGGACCGCTCTGGTCTGCCCGGCCGGGGCGTGTCAGCATGGAGGTGATCCGGGGACGCCGTCAGGGCGCCTCGAGACGACATCACAGGAGCCACCGCCATGACGCATGTCCCGAACACCCCCGACAGCAGCCCGGCCGATCCCAAGGCGCTGTACGGAGGGAAGAGCTCCCGGCGGATCACCGTCCGCGACATCGCCGCCGCCAAGGCGCGCGGCGAGAAGTGGCCCATGCTCACCGCCTACGACGCGCTGACCGCCTCCGTCTTCGACGAGTCCGGCATCCCCGTCCTGCTGGTCGGCGACTCCATGGGCAACTGTCACCTCGGCTACGAATCCACCGTGCCCGTCACGATGGACGAGATCGCGGTGCTCTCCGCCGCCGTCGTACGCGGCACCCGGCGCGCGCTCGTCGTCGCCGACCTGCCCTTCGGGTCGTACCAGGAGAGCCCCGTCCAGGCGCTGCGCAACGCCACCCGGCTGGTGAAGGAGGCGGGCGTCGGCGCGATCAAGCTGGAGGGCGGCGAGCGGTCCGCCGAGCAGATCCGGCTGCTCGTCGAGGCCGGCATCCCGGTCATGGCCCACATCGGCCTGACCCCGCAGTCGGTCAACGCCTTCGGCGGCTATCCCGTGCAGGGCCGCGGCGAGGAGGCGGCCCAGCAGCTGCTCCGCGACGCCAAGGCCGTCCAGGACGCGGGCGCGTTCTCGGTCGTCCTGGAGCTGGTCCCGGCGGAGCTGGCCGCGGAGGTCACGCGCACCCTGCACATCCCGACGGTCGGCATCGGCGCCGGGCAGGAGTGCGACGCGCAGGTGCTGGTGTGGACGGACATGGCCGGCATGACGGCCGGCCGGGTGCCGCGCTTCGTGAAGCAGTACGCGCGGCTGCGCGAGACGCTGGGCGAGGCGGCGCGCGCGTTCGGCGCGGACGTGGTGGGCGGCGCGTACCCCGCGGAGGAGCACTCCTTCCACTAACCCGTCGCGCATGGCGTAGGCGCGCTGTCGGCCGGCTGTCGGCGCGTTGTCAGTGGGGCCTGTCACGGTTACCCCATGACGCGAAAAGACAACCGCGGCGGAAACGCCGTCGAAGTCCGGGGCCTGGTCAAGCACTTCGGTGCCACCAAGGCCCTGGACGGGGTCGACCTTGACGTACGCGAGGGCACCGTCCTCGGCGTGCTGGGCCCCAACGGCGCGGGCAAGACCACTCTGGTCCGCGCCCTGTCCACCCTCATCAGGCCCGACGCGGGCACCGCCCGCGTCGCGGGCTACGACGTACTCACCCAGCCCCGGCAGCTGCGCCGGGTCATCGGGCTGACCGGTCAGTACGCCTCGGTCGACGAGAAGCTCTCCGGCTTCGAGAACCTCTATATGATCGGGCGGCTGCTCGACCTCTCCCGCAAGGACGCCCGGCGCCGCGCCGACGCCATGCTGGAGCGCTTCTCGCTCACGGAGGCGGCCAAGCGGCCCGCCATGCAGTATTCCGGCGGCATGCGCCGCCGGCTGGACCTGGCCGCGTCCATGATCGGACAGCCGGCCGTGCTCTATCTGGACGAGCCGACCACCGGCCTCGACCCCCGCACCCGCAACGAGGTGTGGGAGGAGGTCCAGCGGATGGTCGCCGAGGGCGCCACCGTCCTGCTCACCACGCAGTACATGGAGGAGGCCGAGCAGCTCGCGCAGGAGCTGACGGTCATCGACCGCGGCCGGGTGATCGCGGGCGGCCGCGTCGACGACCTCAAGGCGAAGGTCGGCGGCCGCACCCTGGTGATCCGGCCCGCCGACCGCGGCGAGCTGTCCCGCATGGTGGGCGCGCTGGCCCAGGCCGGGCTGGACGGCGTCACCGGCGCGACCGCCGACGAGGCGGCGGGCACGGTCAGCGTCCCGCTGCTGAGCGACGAGCAACTGACCGCGGTGATCGGCCTGTTGGGCGAGCGTGGTTTCGCCGTCGCCGACATCAGCACCCATCTGCCCAGCCTCGACGAGGTGTTCCTGGCCATCACCGGCCAGAAGGCATCCGCCCCGGTGGCACAGGGCGACGACGCAGAGGTACTTCAGGAGGTCGCCGCGTGAGCACCGCAACGGCAACGGCGGGCGCGCCGGTGAGGAAGGCCGCCGGCGAGGGCCGGATCGGCCTCCGGTCCAACCTCCGCCACATCGGCGCGCTCGCGCGCCGCAACATGCTCCAGATCAAGCAGGACCCGGAGTCGATGTTCGACGCCGTGCTCATGCCGATCATCTTCATCCTGCTCTTCACCTATGTCTTCGGCGGCTCCATCGGCGGCAAGGGCCATGAGCGGGAGTATCTGAACTACCTGGTCCCCGGCCTGATGGCGATGATGGGGATGAACATCTCCATGGCCGTCGGCACGGGCATCAACGACGACTTCAAGAAGGGGGTGATGGACCGCTTCCGCACCATGCCGATAGCCCGGTCCTCCGTCCTCGTCGCGAAGATCGTCGTCGAGGTCGGCCGGATGCTCATCGCGACGACGATCCTGCTGGCCATGGGCTTCGCCCTGGGCCTGACCGTCAGCACCTCGGTCCTGCACCTGCTGGCCGCGGTGGCGCTGTCGATCGTCTTCGGCGCCTCCCTGATGTGGATATTCATCCTGCTGGGCCTGACCATGAAGACGCCGCAGGCCGTCCAGGGCATCGCCATGCTCGTCCTGATGCCCCTCCAGTTCGGCAGCTCCATCTTCGCGCCCACCACGAACATGCCGGGCTGGCTGGAGGGCTTCACGGAGTACAACCCGCTGTCCAACCTCGCCGACGCCGCGCGCCATCTCATCAGGGGCGGCCCGGTGGCCCACTCGGTGTGGATGGTCCTCGCCTGGTCCGTGGCCATCACGGCCGTGACCGCGCCGCTGGCCGTCTCCCGCTTCCGCAGGAAGACCTGACGGCCGGGCGGGCCACGGGTGTCGCGTCATACGAGAGCGGTGGCCTCCTCCATGGTGAGGCCGCCGCCCTCGGCGTACGCGCGCTCGTAGGCCGGGACACCGAGCGCCGAGCGGGCCAGGTCCCGCACGCGCTGCACCGTCTCGCGCTCGGAGGACGGCGGGCAGTAGTCGACGGGCCGCAGCGCCTCGGAGGCACCCAGCAGGCGGGCCGCGGTGGCGGCGTTCTCCGCGCCGCCCAGTTCGGCGTAGGCCAGCGCCGCGTACTTCAGCTGGAGCGAGGCCAGTTGCGGCAGGACGAGCTGCGCCAGCGCGTCCTCGGTCATCGCGAGCCCGGCCCGCAGCCGCTCCAGCCCGTCGGCGGGCTTCTTCTCCATGATGTCGAGCCAGCCGAGCTGACCGTGCATCAGGCTCTGGAAGACCACGAGGAAGCCCTTGGTGAAGTCGGCCATCAGCTCGTCGAAGATCTCCCGGGCCTCCGCCGTGCGGCCGTCGCGGGCGATCCGGCTCGCGAGCTGCACCCGGGCGAAGGCGGACGCCTCCGGGTTGGCCTTGTCGGCCTCCCTGATCGCCTGCCGGAGCATGGCCTCCCCCTCCGCGGGGCCGATGGCTCCGGTCTCCAGCAACGCCTCGGCCAGCCGGGCGCGGAGCGCGGGCATCTCGCCCGTCGCGCCGAGCTCCAGCACTTGCTCGACGGCCTCGCCGTACGCCTGTGCCGCGAGCTCGAACTCACCCTGCCGCTCGTACGCCTCGCCGCGCCCCGCCAGTGCCTCGGCCACGCCCCAGCCGTCCCCGATCCGGCGGAAGATCTCCAGGGCCTCCTCGGCGTCCCGCGCGCCCTGTGCCAGCCGGCCCTTGCGATCGTTGAGGATCTTGGCGCGGAGCTGGAGAGCGTGGGCGAGTTCCCAGTCGTAGCCGAGCTCGCGGCAGCGCGCCACGCCCGAGTCCACGGCCGCCTGCACGCCCTCGAAGTCGCCGGACATCAGAATCGCGAAGAACCACATGAAGCCCGGCACACGGCAGTTCTGCGGCCGCCCTTCGCCGTACGCCTCCAGCACGCCGCGCATCCGCTGCTTCATCGCGGGCGAGCCGATCACCAGCATGTTGCTCTCGACATTGGCGAGCGCGATCATCCGCACCTGGCGCCGGGCCTCGGTCAGCAGCTCCGGCGGCATCGGCGGGGGCGCGTCGGTGCAGCCCACATACAGCGGAGGTGCCGGTTCCACGGGGTCGGCGAAGGGGTCCGGACCCAGCGCGGCGGCCGCCTCCGACCAAGTGCGGGCGTCACCGCGGTGGTCCCGCAGCTGCCAGAACCAGGCCAGGGAGAGCACCAGGCACAGCGCCTCCTGCTCGTCCCGGGCGGCGACGGAGCGGCGCAACGCGCTGCGCAGATTGTCGTGTTCGAGCTCCAGCCGGTCCAGCCAGACGCGCTGCGCGGGACCGCGCAGGAGCGGGTCGGCGGTGCGCGCGAGCTCACGGTAGGCGACCAGGTGACGGCGCTCGACGGCCGTACGCTCCCCGGCCTCGTCCAGCCGCTCGGCGGCGTACTCCCCCACCGTCTCCAGCAGGCGGTAGCGCATGTCGCCGTCGGCGGCGGGCGCGGCGACGACCAGCGACTTGTCGACCAGCGAGCCGAGCAGCGCGGCGACGTCCCGCGGCCGCACGGCGCCCTCGCCGCCCGCCTCCTCGTCCGAGCCGCAGACCTCCTCGGCCTTGCCGAGGTCGCAGCCGCCGGAGAAGACGGACAGCCTGCGCAGGACGGCCCGTTCGGGCGTGTCGAGGAGGTCCCAGGACCAGTCGACGACCGCGCGCAGGGTCTGCTGCCTGGGCAGGACCGTACGGCTGCCCGAGGTCAGCAGCCGGAAGCGGTCGTCCAGGCGGTCGGCGAGCCCGCGGGGGGTGAGCATCCGCAGCCGGGCGGCGGCCAGTTCGATGGCCAGCGGCATGCCGTCCAGCCGTCGGCAGATCTCGGCGCACGCCTCGGGGTCGTCCTCGACGCGGAAGCCGGGGCTGGCGGCGGCGCCCCGGTCGGCGAGCAGCCGCAGCGCGACGGGGTCGGGCAGCGGCTCCACCGGGCGCACCAACTCGCCCGGTACGGCGAGGGGTTCGCGGCTCGTGGCGAGCACGGTGACGTCCGGGCAGCGCGCGAGGAGGGTCTCGGCGAGGCGGGCGGCGGCGTCGACGACGTGCTCGCAGTTGTCGAGCACCAGCAGCATGCGGCGCGGCGCGCAGTGCTCGGCGAGCCGGTCCAGCGGGTCGAGCGCGGCGGCCTCGGCGGCCCGCACGCCCTCGGCGGTGGTGCCGCGCACGACGGTCTCGCGCGCGCCCAGCGCGGTGAGCACGGCCTCGGGCACGGTGCCGGGGTCGTCGACGGGCGCGAGCTCGGCGAGCCACACGCCGTCCGGCCAGCCGCCGTTCCCGGCGGCGGCCGCCTCCGCGGCCTCCTGCGACAGCCGCGTCTTCCCGGCCCCGCCGGGCCCGAGCAGCGTCACCAGCCGGTGCCGCCCGAGGTCGCCGCGTATGAGCTCCAGATCCCCCTCCCGCCCGACGAACGAGGTGAGCCGGGCCCGGAGATTGCCGTGCCGGGGCGCGCCGTACGGCGCGGGCGGGGCGTACGGACCGGAGGCCGCGCCGGGCGCGGCCGGAGGGCGCGCGGCTATGGCGGCGGCCGGGGCGGGAACGCCGTACGGCGGGTGCTCGCCGAGCGGCGCGGCGGCTTCGGCCGGCACCGGCCCGGCGGGCGGGGCGGGAGCGGCGGGCGCACCTGTGGCACCGCCGGGCGCGGAAGCCCCACCCGGCGCGGGACCGGCGTGCGCCCCGGAGGCACTGCCTGGCGCGGGAGCCTCGTCCAGCGCGGCACCGGCGTGTGCCCCGGAGGCACCGCCGCCGAAGGCCGAAGGCTCACCGCCCGGCACGGGACCGGCATGTGCCCCGGAAGCACCGCCCTCAAGCGGTGCACCACCCGGAAGCGACGCACCGCCCCGCGCGGAAGCGCCGAGCCGCGCCCGGCCCGCGTCCTGGGGTGCCGTCCCCGACAGAAGCTCCGCGTGCAGGGCACGCAGTTCCGGGCCCGGGTCCGCGCCCAGGCGGTCGGCTATCGCGGTGCGGACCGTCTCGTAGGCCGCGAGAGCCTCCGCCGGGCGGCCCGCGGCGCGCAGGGCGCGGAGGCGGAGGGCGTGCAGCGGCTCGTCCAGGGGGTGGTCGGCGCAGAGCTCGGCGAGCTCGGGAAGGACCCGCTCGGCGTGCCCGAGGGCGACCGCCGCGGCGAGGCGGCCGCGCCGGGCGTCGAGGTGGCGGGCCTCGTAGCGGCCCGCCATGGCCGAGCGGCCGGGCAGGTCGGCGAGTACGGGGCCGCGCCAGAGGGCGAGGGCCTCGCCGAGCAGGGCGTCGGCCCGCTCGGGGGCACCGGCGGCGAGCGCGGTCGTCCCCTCGTCGGCGAGCCGCTGGAAGCGGTGGAGGTCGACGTCGTCGGGCTCGGCGCACAGGCGGTAGCCGCCGTCCACGGAGGCCACCGCGTCCGGGCCGAGCGCGCGCCGCAGCCGGCCGACGAGTGCCTGGAGCGCCCCGGCCGCGTCGGCGGGCGGCTCGCCGTCCCAGACGGCGTCGATCAGCGCCTGCGCGGTGCGGGTGCGCCCCGGGTGCAGGGCGAGCGCCGCGAGGAGCGCGCGCAGCCGAGGGCCGCCCACGCCGGTGGGGCGGCCGTCGTCGGAATGGGCCTGGGTGGTGCCGAGGATGCCGTAACGCACGGTCCCATTCTCTCCCGGCCCGTCCACCCGGTTTTTTCACCGCCTCCAGCAGGCGTTACGCCGATCCGGCGGGAGGAAGTACGGTTCGCCCCGTACGTTCGTACACCCGGGGCATTCCCGGCAGCACAGGCCAAACCTTCAGGAGCGCACACCTATGTCGACAGCGGCCCGCGGCGAACGGCGGGTGAGCCCCGTCTTCCTCGCCCTCGTCGCCATCATGGCGGTCTCCATATGGGCGGTGTGGACCGACTTCTCGGCGAGCCCCGGCTTCGCCGTCTTCCTCTTCATCGTCTCGGGCTGGATCGTCTCGCTCTGCCTGCACGAGTACGCGCACGCGCGCTCGGCCCTCTTCGGCGGTGACATCTCGGTGGGGGCGAAGGGCTATCTGACCCTCGACCCGCTGAAGTACACGCACGCCGTGCTCAGCATCGTGCTGCCGGTGATCTTCGTGATCATGGGCGGGATCGGCCTGCCCGGCGGCGCGGTCTTCATCGAGCGGCACCGCATCCGCAGCCGCTGGAAGCAGAGCCTGGTCTCGGCGGCGGGCCCGCTGACGAACGCCCTCTTCGCGGCCGTCGTCGCCGCGCCCTTCTGGCTGGACGCCATGGACGGCGTGCCGGACCACTTCCGCTACGCCCTGGGCTTCATGGTGCTGCTCCAGGTCACCGCGGCGATCCTGAACTTCCTGCCGGTGCCGGGCCTGGACGGCTACGGCGTGATCGAGCCCTGGCTGTCCCACGGCATCCGGCGGCAGGTCGAGCCGTTCGCGCCGTTCGGCCTGCTCGCGGTCTTCGGCTTCCTGTGGATCCCCGAGGTGAACCACGCCTTCTTCGACGCGATCAACTCGCTGCTGCGCGACCTGGGCGTGACGGAGTGGGACACCTACTGGGGAAGGCAGCTGTTCCGCTTCTGGCAGGGCACGCCCGACATCCCGCGGCTGGCCGACATCGTCATCGGCTAGCGGCCTGCTCGGCGGCGCGGTCGTTCTTCGCCTTGCGCACGTAGTACCAGGCGATGTTGGACGAGACGCCGAGCAGCAGGATCCAGACGACGCCGAGCCAGCTGCCCTGGACGAACGAGATGACGGCCGCCACCGTCGCGAGGACGCATACGGCGATGGCGTAGAGAGCGAGGCGGGGCATGGGGGACGGCTCCTGTCCGGGGGCGCATGTGCGTACGATCCTGGCCATTGTCCCCCACGGGGCGCTGCGCTTGGCGGGTGGCGGGGGTTCGGTCGGTTGCCGGGGGCGCGTTGCGCCTGCGGCGGGAGCGCCCTGCGGGCGCATCCTCAAACGCCGGACGGGCTGAATTGTGCGGACCGTAGCCAGCACAATCAGCCCGTCCGGCGTTTGAGGACAACGCGGCGAAGCCGTGTTGCGGGGTCTGGGGCGACAGCCCCAGTTTCGGGAAGGGGCGGGGCTGGGGAAAGGCCCGCCGCAGGCGCCCCCACCCGCACCCGCACCCCCACCCGCACCCCCTAAACGTCAGTCACCCGCAACCCCGCATGCGCCTTGTACCGCCGGTTCACAGAAATAAGGTTCGCGACCAGCGACTCCACCTGATGCGCATTGCGCAGCCGCCCCGCGAACACCCCCCGCATGCCGGGAATGCGAGCGGCCAGCGCCTGCACGACATCCGTATCGGCCCGCGCCTCACCGAGGACCATCACATCGGTGTCGATCTCGGCGATCGACGGGTCGGACAGCAGCACCGCCGACAGGTGGTGGAAGGCGGCGGTCACCCGCGAGTCCGGCAGCAGGGCGGCGGCCTGCTCGGCGGCACTGCCCTCCTCCGGCTTCAGCGCGTAGGCGCCCTTCTTGTCGAAGCCGAGCGGGTTGACGCAATCGATCACCAGCTTCCCGGCGAGCTCCTCGCGCAGCGACTCCAGGGTCTTCGCGTGCCCGTCCCACGGCACGGCGACGATCACGATGTCGCTGCGCCGCGCGCACTCCGCGTTGTCCGCGCCCTCGACGCCCAGGCCCAGCTCCTCGGCGGCGGTCCGCGCGCGCTCGGCGGCCCGCGACCCGATGATCACCCGCTGCCCGGCCTTCGCCAGCCGGTAGGCGAGCCCGCGCCCCTGGTCACCGGTGCCGCCGAGCACGCCGACCACGAGCCCGGAGACGTCGGGCAGGTCCCAGGGGTCCTTGGCGGGGGCCTTCTTCGTGTCGTCAGAAGTAGTCATGGGGCGATCCTGTCACGCAGGCCCGGAGGTATCGCCTCCGGCGTTTCCCGGCCCGTACGGGTGAGACCCCGGGCAACCCGATCCCGGACGGCACCCCGGCACGGCACAATCCGGCCGCATGGATGCCGTACGCGTCGCGCTCCTGCGCGAAGTCCTCGCCGGAACGGAATGGCTCCAGTCCACCCGCCGCTTCGCGGGAACGCTCCGGAACTCGGTCACCCGCCACCACGGCGGCCTGCTCCTCGTCGGCACCGCGGAGTACGAGCCCTGGCATCTGGCCGCCCACCTGGACGACGAGGCCGCCTGGTCCGGCCTGCCCGAGCTGTCGCCCACCCTCGTGCGGCACCGGGTCCCGCCGGGCGGCCCCGCGCACCTGTCGGTCGGGCTCGGCCGGCTCGCGGCGGCCCGCCGGGGCGAGACGCTGCTGGTGGTGACGGCCGAGCGGCCCGGCGCGGAGCTGCTGGAGCGGGTGCACGACGTGCGCCGCGGCGGGGCGACCGTGCTGGCTCTGGACGGCACCTCCGAGGGTACGGACTCCGAGCTGTGCGCCCTCGCCCACGACCGGCTGACCGTGCCCCCCTCGCCGTCCTCCACCACCACCGAGCTCGACCTCGACACCATGCAGCACCTGGTCAGCGCCGCCGCCGGGGAGAACAGCCTGCCCGAGCGGCGCGGCCGCCGCTTCCGCGACCGCCTCGCCCGCCTCGCCGACCAGTTGACGGCCCCGCCACCGCCCCGCTGGTGACCGCCGGGGGAAATCGGTTTGCTCCGCGTGGCCCCGTTACGGACCATGGTCTCCCGTGACTGCGCAAGACCCCCCTTCCGAACCATCCGCCCCTTCCGAACCCGTGCCCGGCCGCCGCCTGCGCGCGCTGCTGCCCGACCTTTCCCCCTGGCGCTCCTCCCCCGACTACCGCCGGATGTGGCTGGCCGGGCTGGTGACGGTCTTCGGCACGTTCCTGACCTTCATCGCGGTGCCCCTTCAGCTCAAGGAGCTGACCGGCTCGGCGCTCGCCGTGGGCGCGGTCGGCGCGGTCGAGCTCGTCCCCCTGATCGTCTTCGGCCTCTACGGCGGGGCGCTCGCCGACGCCATGGACCGCCGCAAGCTGATCCTGTGGACCGAGGCCGGGCTCGGGGTCCTGTCGGTGATCCTGCTGCTCAACACGCTGCTGCCGGACCCGATGATCTGGCCGCTGTATGTGGTGGCGGCGCTGACCAGCGCCCTGAGCGGGCTCCAGCGCCCCGCGATGCAGGCGATCGTGCCGCGCATCGTCGCGCACGACCAGCTCCCCGCGGCCATCGCCCTGAACTCGATGCGCTGGCAGCTCGGCGCCATCGCGGGCCCGTCCCTGGCCGGCCTGATCATCGCGTTCGCGGGGCTGCCGTGGGCGTACACGCTCGACATCGCCTCGTACGCCGTCTCCGGCCTGCTGCTCCTCGGCCTCGCCCCCTCCCCCGCCGCGCGCGAGGCGGAGAAGCCGTCGCTGCGCGGCATCCTGGAGGGCGGCCGCTACGCGTGGAGCCGCAAGGAACTGCTCGGCACGTACGCCATCGACATGGCGGCCATGCTGTTCGCCTTCCCCACCGCGATCTTCCCCTTCCTCGCGGACGACCTGGGCGCGCCCTGGGCGCTGGGCCTGATGTACTCCGCCGGCGCGGTCGGCTCCCTCGTCGTGAGCCTGACCAGCGGCTGGGCCTCACGGGTCCACCGGCACGGCCGGATGGTCGTCTTCGCGGCCCTCGGCTGGGGCGCCGCGATGGCCGTGGCCGGCTGGATGCACAACGTCTGGCTCGTCCTGCTCTTCCTCGCCGTCGCGGGCGGCTGCGACATGGTCAGCGGCCTCTTCCGCTCCGCGATCTGGGACCAGACGATCCCGGACGAACTCCGCGGCCGCCTGGCGGGCATAGAAATGCTCTCCTACTCCCTGGGCCCGCAGATCGGCCAGGTCCGCGCGGGCGGCATGGCTTCGCTGACGAACGCGCGGACGTCCGTGTGGGCCGGGGGTGTGGCGTGCGTGGCGTCGGTGGGCTTGCTGGCTGTGGCGCTGCCGAAGCTGATGGCTTATGACGGCAGGACGGATCCGCACGCGGTGCGTTTGCGCCAGCGCAAGCTGGCTGAGGCGGCGTAGTGGGGGTGCGGGTCCGTTGACCTGCGGCCACGTCCTCAAACGCCGGACGGGCTGATTAATCAGCCCGTCCGGCGTTTGAGGACAACGCGCGAAGCGTGTTGCCGGGGGTCCGGGGGCTCGCCTCCGGTTTCGGGGAGGGGCGGGGCTGGGGAACGAGCCCGCCGCAGGCGCACCCAACCCGCACCCGGCAACACTCCGCACAGCAAAGCGCAGCGGCCCCGCTCACTCCCCCGGCGGACGCCCCTCGTCATTCCACCGCGGATCCTCCTGCCACGATTCATTCCGCTCACGCGCCGTCTCCATCGCATGAGACGCCTCCTCGCGCGACCCATAAGGACCCATCCGGTCCGCGGCCCGGCACTCCGGCCCCTCCTCCACCACGCCGTGCTTGAGGCAGTAGTACCACTCCCCCGCCTGGCCGGCCGCGCGCCGCTTGAACAGTGCCATCAGCTCTCCCAACCCTCATCGTGCTCTCGCCCACATGCTCCCCGATGTGCCCTGGATACACTCGCTGACATGTCTGGCCAGTCGCTTCTCAGTCCGGGGACGCTCTCCCCCACCCGTCCCGTGCCCGCTTCGATCCCGCGGCCCGAATACGTCGGCAAGGACATGCCGACACCGTACGACGGCCCCGAGGTCCAGAGCGCCGAGACGATCGAGCGGATGCGGGTCGCGGGCCGCATCGCCGCGCGGGCGATGGAGGAGGCGGCCAAGCTCATCGCCCCGGGCGTGACGACGGACGAGCTGGACCGCGTCGCGCACGAGTACATGTGCGACCACGGCGCCTACCCCTCCACGCTCGGCTACCGCGGCTTCCCCAAGTCGCTGTGCGCCTCCGTGAACGAGGTGATCTGCCACGGCATCCCGGACTCGACCGTGCTGCGCGACGGCGACATCGTCAACCTCGACGTGACGGCCTTCATCGGCGGCGTGCACGGCGACAACAACGCCACCTATCTGTGCGGTGACGTGGACGAGGAGTCCCGTCTGCTGGTCGAGCGGACCCGCGAGGCGCTGAACCGCGCGATCAAGGCCGTCAAGCCCGGCCGCCGGATCAACATCATCGGCCGGGTCATCGAGTCGTACGCCAAGCGCTTCGGCTACGGCGTCGTCCGCGACTTCACCGGTCACGGCATCAACTCGTCCTTCCACTCCGGCCTGATCGTCCCGCACTACGACAGCCCGCACCACGACACCCTGATCCAGCCCGGGATGACCTTCACCATCGAGCCGATGCTGACGCTGGGGACGTACGAGTACGACATGTGGGCGGACGGCTGGACGGTCGTCACGAAGGACCGCAAGCGGACCGCGCAGTTCGAGCACACGCTGGTGGTGACGGACTCCGGGGCGGAGATTCTGACCCTGCCGTAAGGCGGCCGAGGGCGGTAAGGTTTTACCGACAGCACGTCGGGAAAATATTGACTTAGGTAAGCCTAAGTAGAGAGAATCGGCGACACCAGCGCGCCCGCGCGCCCCGTCCCGTCGCTCCCGCCCCTCGGCCCCCGGAGGTCCGCCTTGGACGCGCCCGCCAGCACGCCGTTCTCCACGCTGATCCGCACCGCCTCGCACGAGCAGCACACGGAGGCGGAGAACTCGTCGTTCATGAGCGACATGCTCGGCGGGCGGCTCGGCGTCGCCGCCTACCGGCGCTATACGGAGCAGCTCTGGTTCGTCTACCGCGCCCTGGAAGCCGCGACGGCGACCCTCGCGGACGACCCGGTCGCGGGCCCCTTCATACGCCCCGAGCTGACCCGCACGCCCGAGCTGGAGCGCGACCTCACCCACCTCGGCGGGCCGGGCTGGCGCACGCAGGCCACACCGCTGCCGGCGACGGCGGCGTACGCGGCCCGCGTCGAGGAGTGCGCCCGCGAGTGGCCCGCGGGCTATGTGGCCCACCACTACACCCGCTATCTGGGCGACCTCTCCGGCGGCCAGATCATCCGCGGCACCGCCGAGAAGACGTGGGGCTTCGCGCGCAAGGGCGACGGCGTGCGCTTCTACGTCTTCGAGGGCATCGGCAACCCCGCCGCGTTCAAGCGGGAGTACCGCGAACTCCTCGACGCGCTGCCGGTCGACGACCTGGAGAAGCAGCGTGTGATCGACGAGTGCAAGCGCGCTTTCGCGCTGAACACGGAGGTCTTCCACGCGCTGGGACGCGAGTTCCCGCTGAGCGCGTAGTCAGAGCGCGCCCTCCCGGACGGCGGAGACGAACGGGCCCCAGGCGTCGGCCGGGAGCAGGAGCGCGGGGTTCTGCGGGGCCTTGCTGTCACGGACGGGGACGACGCCGGAGACCGCGAATGCGGGGGCCCATTCGACGCAGGTTCCGCCGTTCCCGTCGCTGTGGCTGGACTTCACCCATATCGCAGGGGTGAGGTCGTGGGTGGTGCTCATTTCTGTATGCCTCCATGACATGCCGGATGAGGAAGAGAGAGTCATCGAGTGACAGGGCATTGGCGCGCAGCCGCTCAAAGGTCGCGCGCGCTTCGGCGACCGCTTCCGACTGGTCATGCACTTGCCCCTGCACATAACTCTCCGCATACAGGACTTCGGGCCCGCCCTGCTGCCTGAGCAAGATAAACGGCGTTCCCCGGGGAGGGACTCCGCCGAAGGGGAGCATCTGCACCGTGATGCGCGGATGCTCGGACACCGCCAGCAAGTGCCGGAGTTGCCTCAGCATCACATCAGCACCACCCAGACCGGACCACAGTGCAGCCTCTTGCAGAATGACCCAGAAGGAAGGGGGCTTGGGCCGCTCGAATACTTCCCGGCGCCGCATGCGGTCCTCTACCCGCTGCATGATCTGTGGGGTCGCATCCTCTGGACGGGCCGCCCGATAGACGACCTCGGCGTACTCGGGAGTCTGCAAGATGCCTGGCACCAGCACAGGCGAGTAGTCACAGACGTCCGCCGCCTTACGCTCCAACTGGAGATACGGGATCATCCACGCCGGATTGCCCGCGTCTGCCGCTCGCTGACGCATTCTGGTGTAGACCCCAGGCGTGCCGAAGACCTTGTCGCACTGTTCCGCGAACTGAGCGCTGGCCAGTTGCTGGCCCGTCTCGACCTTGCTGACGTAAGGCTGTTGGCAGCACAGCTTGTCGGCGAGCACGGCTTGCGACCACCCGCGCGCCTCACGGGCGTACTTGATCTCCACACCGAATGTCCGGACCGGCGACTCCGACGGGCCCGACTCATCGCTCATATGTTCAACTCCCCATATTCCAGCCCGCTTTGGAATGGCTGGAGCCCTGGTCAGCGTAGCGGCAGCCGGTGGAATCTGAGCCTCAAGCTTGATGCCCGCTCCCCATGAGCGGAACACACGGAGGCTCGAACAGATGACGGAGACGACGGGCGCGGCACTGTGGACCGGCTACCGGTCCGGCGCGCTGGTGGTGGACAAGACCACCGGCAGGTTGGGCGTGTCCCACGCGTTCGACGGCGAGCGGTACACGCTCGTGGGGATCGGGAGCACCGAGCGATGGACGGCCCCCGCAGCGTCCGTCCGCCTGGCCACCGACGAGGAACGCCGCACCCTCGGCCTCGGACCCCGGAGCGTGGACTGATGACCTCGCCCTTGGGCGGGTACCCAACGCCCGTGGACTGGAAGCCTCACGCGCGACGGCTCGCCGCTCAGGTGGCCGACCCCGTCTCGCGGTGGCGTAGGCCGGTCGCGGAGACCCCCCGCCACATACTCGTACCCCGGTGGTGGGAACGGGCCGGGGGTGACGGATGGCGCCTGCGTGACGGGGTCGAAGACCACGGAACATGGGCAGCCGCCGCCTATTCGGATCAGACGCTCGTCACCCGGGTCGGACCACGCCACGCCGACCACGCCGAAGCCGGCGAGACCGCCACCGGGCGGCCGACATCGTCCTCGACGCTGCCCGGCCTGGTCGTCAAGATGTACCGCTACGACCGGCTGTACGAGGGCGCGGACCTGCTGGACGTGGCCACGGGCTCGGGATACGGAACCGCTCTCGCGGCACGCGTGCTCGGGGAGCGACACGTCACGGCGCTGGACGTCGACCCCTACCTCACCGAGGCCGCGCGCGACCGCCTCGATCGCATCAGGCTTCGGCCGAACGTCATCACGTGTGACGCGGCAGGTCCGCTTCCGGGCGACTACGACCGGATCGTGTCCACGGTCTCCGTGCGGCCCGTACCGGCCTCATGGCTGTCCGCGCTCCGGCCCGGCGGACGTCTCGTGACCACCATCGCCGGCACGTCGATGATCCTCACAGCGTGGAAGACCGACGACGGCGGGGCGGTCGGCCAGATCGAGCGCGACTGGGCCGGTTTCATGCACACCCGCCGAGGCGACGACTATCCGCCCGGACCCGGGAACCGACTCGACGCGATCGGGGACATGGAGGGAGACCATGTCTCCCAAGGCCGATACCCCGTCCTGAACCTCACCGACGCGTGGGAGTTGCGATCGATGCTCGAACTCTCCGCCCCGGGAGTGGAGACCCACTACCGGCAGGAGGGCAGGCAGCGCACCGCATGGCTCATCCACGAGGACGGCTCATGGGCTCGGGCCACCGCATCGCACCTTGACCCACCCACGGTCCATCAGAGCGGCCCGCGCCGACTCTGGGACGTCCTCGAACGCATCCGGCACCGGCAGAACGCCGAAGGCGGCCTGCCGGTCTACGGCAGTCACGCGAAGATCGACCCGGACGGGACCTGCCACCTCACCCGGGGCAAGTGGTCCGCCGTCATCGAGTAGGCCCGCCGCCCCGCCCACACGCTTCTCCCCAAAAGGCGTGTGGGCGAGGCGCTGGACGTCAGCCCTGCTGGCCGGCCTTGCGGCGGCGCGCCGCGTAGACCGCGCCGCCACCGACGGCGATCAGCGCGGCCGCGCCACCGAGGAGCGGGCCGGTGGGGGTGTTCGCGCCGGTGGACGCGAGCGTGCCGGAGGCGGTGGTGTCCGTCGCCGTGGCCGTGCCACCGGTGGTGGCGGTGGAGCCGGTGCCGCCCGTGGTGGTGGAGGTGTTGGTGGCGGTCGCGCCGGTGTTGGTGGTGGTGTCGGTGCTCTTGTCGGAGCTGGTGCCCGACGGCATGTCAGGGAGCTTGGCGTTCTTGTCGGTTGCGACGTTCACCGTCAGCGGGTCCAGGGCGTCGCCGCTCTTGACGATCGTGTCGTTCTTGAAGGTGAGCGCAGCAGCGCCCTCAGGCGTGAGCGTCGCCGGGACCGCCGAAAGCGTCACCACGCCGTCCTTGGCCTTCGGGAAGTCCCCGGGGAGTGCCAGCTTGGCGAACGGGATGGGCTCGGTGCTCCGGTTGGTCGTGGCAGTGACGGTGCCGGTCTTGCCCTTCACCTCGACCTGAAGGTCCGTGAGCTTCAGATCCACGTCGCCCCCGCGGGCAGTGAAGCGGACCTCGCCGGCGAACTTGGCCTTGAGCGAAGAATCAGTGGCGTTGTAGGAGCCACTGCCCTTGGAGAAGCGGTAGCCCTCCTTGAAGCGCTTCGCGCCGCCGGACACCGTGGCCTTGCCACTCGTGTTGTCGATGTACTTGCGGAAGGTATCCGACAGCCCCCAGTCGAGGTTACCGTCGACGACCTTGGCGGGAGCCTTCTGCTCACCCTCCTTGCCCTTGTTTTCGGTGTCCTTACCCTGCTCGCCGCCGTTCGCCCCGCCCTGGTTCCCGGTGTTGTTGCCTTCGTTGCCCGTGCTCCCGCCGTTGTCGGTCGGCTCGGCCGTCGCCGCTTTCACCGAGAAGTCGAGCGAGTCGAGCTCGTCGCCCTCCTTGTAAGGCTTCTCGCCGTCCGTGTGCGCGAATGCCTCCGCCCCGGCCGCCGTCAGCTTCGCGGATATCTTCTTGAAGGTGTGGACGCCGCCCTTCGTGCTGCGATCGACGTGCTCCAGGGTGGCGATGACCACGTTCTCCTGAGGCTTGCCACCGTTCTTCGTGACGGTCGCCGTGATCTCGCCCTTTTTCTCCTTGGTCGCGGTGACGACCTTCAGGTCGGAGAGCTTGAGGTCGAGCTTGTAGCCGTGCTCCGCGTCCCCGTACCCCTGGAAGTACACGCCATCCTTGAAGGTCACGGTGGCCACACCGGTCGACTTGTCGTCCGTACCCTTGCCCTCGCCAAAGGTGAAGACACCGCCGTCCTTGGCCTGCGGGGCCCCGGTGACCGTGACCTTCCCGCCCTTGATGTCGTCACGGAGCGACTGCTTCACCCCCCACTCGAGCTTGCCGTCCTTGAGCTCCAGCCGCGACGCGTCGTTCGACGAGGGCGCCTCGACCGGCTTCGAGGCGCCGCCCAGCTTCGACGCATCGACCGGAGCCGACGCCTCACCCTGCTTCGGCGGCTCCGCCGCGAACGCGGGCGCGGTCAGCACAGTCGCCCCAAGGGCAGTCGCCGTGGCCAGCGCGGCGAGCGCGGCGCGGCGTGCGGTGGCGGTCATGTTTGGCTCTCCTAGAGAAACTTGAGACAACTGGGATCAGAGTTTGACCCCCATGACATCAGGTCACCGGGGACCAAGGAAGTGCCGGGTCGGCCGAGCCGCATGAGGGGGCGTCACGGGCGACACCGGGCACCCCGGTCATTTCCCCGAAACGGAATCAGATGCCCGCGTTGCGGACGCCGCCCAGCCCCTGCGTACCACCGGGAACACGCACACCTCGACACCCAAGCGGAAGCAATCGCGCCATCCTCACCCCACTCGGTTGCAGTTTAGGTAAGGCTAACCTAAGTTACTTCCCATCACGCCGGAGCCGCCGGCCGGAGCGAAAGGTGGAACCGTGCTTCAACGGCAGTCGACGGGCCCCTCGATACGTACCCCACGCCGCGCGGGCGCACCCGTCGCCCTGCTCGCCGTCCTCGCCGCGCTCATCGGCCTCGTCGGCTGCTCCTCCGAGGACAGCGGCGGCGACAGCGCGAGACCGTCCCGGAGCGCGGCCGCCGAGAGCACCGGCATCGAGCCGCTCGCGAGCGCGCACCGGGCCCAACTCCCCGTCACCGTACGGTCCGCCGACGACCGCGACGTGACCGTGCACGCCACGGACCGGATCGTGCCGCTCACCGGGGCGCTCGCCGAGACCGTCTTCACGCTCGGGCTCGGGGACCACGTCGTCGCCCGTGATGTCACCGCCACGTTCGAGCAGGCCAAGAAGCTTCCCGTCGTCACCCGCGGACACGACGTCTCCGCGGAGAGCGTCCTCTCGCTCAAGCCCACCCTCGTCCTCGCCGAGACCACCACCGGGCCCGCCGAGGCCGTCGGCCGGATCCGGGACGCCGGGGTCCCCGTCGTCGTGCTCGACCCCGCGAAGAAGCTGTCCGATGTCGGGCCGCGCATCGACAAGGTGGCCGAGGCGCTCGGCGTCCGGACCGCCGGTGACGAGCTGCGCCGCCGCACCGAGCAGCGCCTCGACGCCGCGCGGAAGGGCATCCCGCACGACGCGAAGAAGCCCCGCGTCGCCTTCCTCTATCTGCGGGGCTCGGCGTCCGTCTACATGCTCGGCGGCCCGGGCTCCGGTGCCGACTCGCTCATCGAGGCGGCCGGCGGGGCGGACGCGGGCGTGGAGTCGGGGCTGAAGCGGGAGTTCACACCCGTCACCAGCGAGGCCCTGGCCAAGGCGGCGCCCGACGTCCTGCTCGTCATGGACAAGGGCCTCCAGTCGGTCGGCGGCGTGGACGGCCTCCTCAAGATCCCGGGCGTGGCCCAGACCCCCGCCGGGATGGACCGCCGCGTCGCCTCGGCCGACGACGGCACCCTGCTGAGCTTCGGCCCTCGCACCGACACCGTGCTCACCTCCCTGATCGAGCAGTTCCATCCGAAGAAGTCCTGACATGACCCTCCTGGCCAAGCCGCCGGAGCCGGCGGTCACGGCCGAAGGCGCCCCGCGCCGCCGCACCGGCACGCTCCTCACGCTCGGCATGGCCGGGGCACTCCTCGCCCTCTGCCTCCTCTCCGCGGGTCTCGGCGCGTACGACATCGCCGTCGGCGACGTGCTCCGCTCGCTGCTCCACCGCGTGGGCCTCGGCGGGCACCCGCTGGACCGGGTCGGCGAGAGCGTGCTGTGGAACGTCCGGCTGCCGCGCGTGGCCCTCGCGCTCCTCGTCGGGGCGTCGCTGGGGTGCGCGGGGGCGCTGATGCAGGGCGTGTTCGGCAATCCGCTCGCCGAGCCCGGCGTCATCGGCGTCTCCTCGGGCGCGGCCGTCGGCGCGGTCGCCTCGATCGCGCTCGGCCTGACCTTCCTCGGCAACTGGACGGTCACGGCCTGCGCGTTCGCGGGCGGGCTGGTGACGGTGCTGGCGGTGTACGCGCTGTCGCGGTCCGGCGGGCGTACGGAAGTGGTCACCCTCATCCTCACCGGCATCGCGGTGAACGCCTTCGCGGGTGCCCTCATCGGCCTGTGCGTCTTCCTCGCGGACAGCGCTCAGGTCACCCAGATCACCTTCTGGCAGCTGGGCTCGCTCGCCCAGGCGACATGGCCGAAAGTGCTCGCCGTGCTGCCGTGCGCGCTGGCCGGGCTGGCCGTCGCGCCCTGGTACGCGCGGAAGCTGGACCTCCTCGCGCTCGGGGAGCGGCCCGCACGGCACCTCGGCGTGGACGTCGAGCGGCTGCGCCTCGTACTGGTGCTGGTGGTGGCGCTGTTGACGGCGGCGGCGGTGGCCGTGGCGGGGATCATCACCTTCGTGGGGCTGCTGGTGCCGCACCTGCTGCGCATGGCGGCGGGCCCGGGGCACCGCTTCCTGGTCCCGGGCAGCGCGCTGGGCGGCGCGCTCGTCCTGATCGCCGCCGACCTCGCCGCCCGCATGGCGGCCCAGCCGGCGGAACTCCCCCTGGGCGTCCTGACGGCCCTGCTGGGCAGCCCGTTCTTCTTCTGGTTGCTGCGGAAGGCGCGGCGCGGGCAGGGAGGTTGGGTATGACGCGTTCCCTCTTCCGGTCCCGTACGCCCCACCCGCCCCTCCCCGCCCCCATCGGGACCGTGCGGGCCGAGGCGCGGGCGCTGCGGGTGCGGCTCGGCGGGCGTACCGTCCTCTCCGAGGCCGAGCTGACCGTCGTCGCGGGCGAAGTGCTCGCGCTCGTCGGGCCGAACGGCGCCGGGAAGTCCACCCTGCTCGCCGCGCTCGCCCACGACCTGCCCGCCGAGTCGGGCGAGGTGTGGATCGACGGGCGGCCCGCCGCCGCCTGGACGCCCGCCGATCTCGCGCTGCGCCGGGCCGTGCTGCCGCAGTCGGCGGAGCTGTCGTTCCCCTTCCCGGTCGGGGACGTCGTACGGATGGGGCGCGCGCCCTGGGCCGGGACCCGCGCGGAGGAGGAGGACGACGAGGCCGTACGGAGCGCCATGGCCGCCACGGAGGTGACCGGCTTCGCCGCCCGGCCCTTCGCCGCGCTGTCCGGCGGGGAGCGGGCCCGGGTCTCCTTCGCCCGCGTCCTCGCGCAGCGCGCCCCGCTGCTGCTGCTCGACGAGCCGACGGCCGCGCTGGACCTGCGCCACCAGGAACTGGTGCTGCGGGTGTGCCGGGAGCGGGCCGCGGCGGGTGACGCGGTGGTGGTCGTCCTGCACGACCTGGGCCTCGCCGGGGCGTACGCGGACCGGGTGGCCGTGCTGCACCAGGGCCGGATCGCGGCCGAGGGTCCGCCGGCCGCGGTCTTCGACGCGGCGTCGCTGAGCCGGGTCTACGCGCAGCCGGTGGAGGTCATCGATCATCCGCGCACCGGTGAACCTCTGGTGGTCCCGCGACGGGAGGGCGGTATCTGCCCCGTGAGAGCAGAATCACGCACCGATCTGGGAACAAGATAGGCAAGCCTCAGATAAGTTAGGGCGGCCTAAATAGGCCACGCTGATTCGGCCATCTCGTCCGAGTTCAGCTCCATCCTCCTTGAGCACGCCTGGAGCCCCGTATGCGAGTCCTCCGCACCTCCGCCGTCACCGCCGTCGCGGCGGCAGCGGCCCTGACCGCCGTGTCCGGTTGTGCCGAGAAGTCGGACGGCAAGGGCTCCGACGCCGTCAACGTCACGGCGTCCGACGACAAGTGCGAGGTCTCCACGACGACCTTCCCGGCCGGGCACGTCAAGATCAATGTCCAGAACAAGGGCTCGAAGGTCACCGAGGTCTACGTCTACGCCCCGGACGACCGGATCGTCACCGAGCGCGAGAACATAGGCCCCGGCACCAAGGCGGAGATCACCGCCACCATCAAGGCCGGTTCGTACGAGATCGCCTGCAAGCCCGGGATGAAGGGCGACGGCATCCGTCAGAAGATCACCGTGACCGGCGGCGGCGCGGCGAAGAAGAGCGACCCGGAGCTGGACAAGGCGGTCGCGGAGTACCGCAAGTACGCGCAGGAGCAGGCCGACGAGACGATCCCCGCGGCCCAGAAGTTCGCGGACGCGGTCAAGAGCGGCGACCTGGACGAGGCGAGGAAGACCTACGCCCTCTCCCGCGTCGGCTGGGAGCGGACCGAGCCGGTCGCGGAGTCCTTCGGTGACATCGACCCGAAGGTGGACGTCCGCGAGGACGGCCTGGAGAAGGACCAGAAGTGGACCGGCTGGCACCGGCTGGAGAAGTCGCTCTGGGACGACAAGAAGATCACGGACGACGACAAGAAGCTCGCCGACCAGCTGATGACGGACCTCAAGGACTGGCAGAAGCGCGTCGGCACCGCCGAGATCACCCCGACCAGCATGGCCAACGGCGCCAAGGAACTCCTCGACGAGGTCTACCGGAACAAGATCACCGGTGAGGAGGAGCGCTACAGCCACACCGACCTCGTCGACTTCGAGGGCAACGTGGACGGCGCCGAGAAGGCGTACGGGCTGCTGAAGCCGGTCGCCGCCAAGCACGACCCCGAGCTCACCAAGGAACTGGACAAGCAGTTCGCCGCGGTGAAGAAGGCGCTCGACGACTACCGCGAGGGCGACGGCTTCAAGGCGTACGACACCGTCGGCAAGGACGACCGCAAGAAGCTGTCCGACGCCGTCAACGCGCTCTCCGAGCCGCTGTCCAAGCTCGCCGCGGCTGTCGCGAAGTAACGCGGGGGGCGATCTTTCATGACTGACGAAAAGAAGAAGGAAGAAGTGACGGCCGACAAGTCCGCCGCGCCCTCCCGCCGTTCCGTGCTGGGCTGGGGCGGTGCAGGGCTCGCGCTGGGCGCGGCCGCCGCCGGCGGGACCGTCGCCGCGCTGCGCGTCGGCGACGACACCTCGCCCGCCGCCTCCGGGGGCGACGCGGTGGAGTTCTACGGCGAGCACCAGGCCGGCATCTCCACCCCCGTGCAGGACCGCCTGCACTTCGCGTCCTTCGACGTGACCACCACCGACCGCGCGGCCCTGATGAAGCTGCTCCAGGAGTGGACGGCCGCCGCCGCGCGGATGACGGCCGGGCACGAGGTCGGCGAGGGCGCGATCAGCGAGAACGAGGAGCTGCCGCCGGACGACACGGGCGAGGCCCTCGGCCTCAAGCCCTCGCGGCTGACGCTGACCTTCGGCGTCGGTCCCGGCCTCTTCGAGAAGGACGGCAAGGACCGCTTCGGGCTCAGGTCCCGCCGCCCGAAGGCCCTGATCGACCTGCCGGCCTTCCCCGGCGACAACCTCGACGCGGCCCGCAGCGGCGGCGACCTGTGCGTCCAGGCGTGCGCCGACGACCCCCAGGTCGCCGTGCACGCGATCCGCAACCTCGCCCGGATCGGCATGGGCCGGGTCGCGATCCGCTGGTCGCAGCTGGGCTTCGGCAAGACGTCCTCCACGACGCCCGACGCCCAGACCCCGCGCAACATGCTGGGCTTCAAGGACGGCACCCGGAACATCGCCGGGACCGAGACCGACCGCCTCGGCAAGTACGTCTGGGTCGGCGAGAAGGACGGCCCCGACTGGATGGCCGGCGGCTCCTACCTCGTCGCCCGCCGCATCCGCATGCACATCGAGACCTGGGACCGCACCTCGCTCAAGGAGCAGGAGGACGTCTTCGGCCGCGACAAGGCCGAGGGCGCCCCGCAGGGCAAGCAGCGCGAGCACGACGAGCCCGACCTCAGGGCGATGAAGGACACCGCGCACGTGCGGCTGGCCCACCCGGACAGCAACAACGGCGTGACGATCCTGCGCCGCGGCTACTCCTTCACCGACGGCACGGACGGCCTCGGCCGCCTGGACGCCGGCCTGTTCTTCATCGCGTACCAGAAGGACGTACGCGACGGCTTCGTGCCGCTCCAGACGCGGCTCGCGGCCAAGGACGCCCTCAACGAGTACATCCAGCACGTGGGTTCGGCGGTCTTCGCCGTCCCGCCCGGCGTCCGCGGCAAGGACGACTGGTGGGGCAAGGCGCTCTTCGCGTGAACGGCGGCCTGTTGACGGATCTCTCGAAGGAAGGGGAAGCCGCGTGTTCGGCAACTACCTGATCGGTCTGCGCGAGGGCCTGGAGGCCAGCCTGGTCGTCTGCATCCTCGTCGCCTATCTGGTCAAGACCGGGCGCAAGGACGCGCTGCGGCCGATCTGGCTCGGCATCGCCGTGGCCGTGCTGCTGAGCATGGGCTTCGGCGCGCTGCTCCAGTTCGGCTCGCAGAGCATGACCTTCAAGGCCCAGGAGATGCTCGGCGGTTCGCTGTCGGTCGTCGCGGTGGGCCTGGTGACGTGGATGGTCTTCTGGATGCGGCGCACCGCGCGGCACCTGAAGAAGGAGCTGCACGGCAAGCTCGACGCGGCGCTCGCGATGGGCACCACCGCGCTGGTCGTCACCGCCTTCCTCGCGGTGGGCCGGGAGGGCCTGGAGACCGCGCTGTTCATCTGGACGGCCGTGCAGGCGACGGACGACGGCGTACGGCCGCTGGTCGGCGCGCTGCTGGGCCTGCTGACGGCCGTGGTGCTGGGCTGGCTGTTCTACCGCGGCGCGTTGAAGATCAACCTCGCGAAGTTCTTCACCTGGACCGGCGCCATGCTGATCGTGGTGGCGGCGGGTGTGCTCGCCTACGGCTTCCACGACCTCCAGGAGGCCGACGCGCTGCCGGGGCTGGGCAGCAAGGCGTTCGACATCAGCGAGCAGATCCCGGCCGACAGCTGGTACGGCACCCTGCTCAAGGGCGTCTTCAACTTCCAGCCGGACCCGACCTGGCTCCAGGTCGCGGTGTGGGCGCTGTATCTGATACCCACCCTCCTCGTCTTCTTCGCCCCGGGTAGGGTGGCGCCGTCCCGAGCCGCCACCAAGGAGTCGACGTCCCATGAGACCCCGGCCGTCCCGCCGATCGCCGATAGCCCCGGCGGCGCTGACCGTGTCGGCGCTGCTGCTGACGGCGACCGGGTGCGTGACGGTGCACGGCGAGCGGGAGATCATCCCGGCGGTGGACAGGGCTGAGGCCCCCAAGGTCCTCCAGCGCTTCACGGAGGGCTACAACGAGGCGTACCGCAAGCTCGACCCGGGTGTCATAGCCCGGGTCGAGAGCGGTCCGCTCGCCGAGATCGGCAACGCCGACATGACGACGCAGAGCGCGCTGACGCCGGGCGGCAACCCCGGCTATCCGCCCCTCGTCCTCGACGACGCCCGCTTCACGATCCCCAAGCAGGCCGGCTGGCCGAAGTTCTTCCTCGCCGACACCCGCAGCAACCGCGACGGCAACCGCTGGTTCGTGGTCTTCCTGCGCGACGGCGTCAAGGAGCCCTGGCGGGCCGCCTATCTGTCGATCCTCAGCCCCGACAAGGTGCCGTCCTTCGCGACCGACAAGGACGGTTACGCCGAGGCCGTGCCGGCCGCCAAGGGCGAGGACCCGGGCCTGGCCGTCGCGCCGGACGCGGTGAGCGCCGCGTACACCGGCTTCCTGCGGACCGGCGGCGGCCGGACGTTCGCGCCGGGGCCGCGCACGACCGGTCTGCGCGAGGACCGCGACAAGATCCGGCGGACGCCCACGTTCTGGACGGAGTTCATCGACACTCCGGAGGCCGCCGACGGCTTCCCCGCCCCCGCCCTGCGCACGTCCGACGGGGGCGCGCTCGCCTTCTTCACCGCGCATCACCGTGAACGGCGCACGATGGCTCAGGGCCTGCGGCCCGCGATCACCGATCCGCGGATGAAGGCGCTGCTGCGGGGTGATCTTCAGCGGTCGGTGACGTATACGAAGGTTTCGGAGTCGGCGGTGCGGATTCCGAAGTCTTCGGGGGCGGTGGTGTTCTTGAACCGGATCGAGAGCGTGACGGGGGTGAAGGGGGAGTAGTTCGGGTGCGGGTGCGTTGCGCCTGCGGCGGGCTTGTACCCCAGCCCCGCCCCTTCCCGAACTGGGGCGCGCGCCCCAGGCCCCCGGCTGCGGGTTTCGTTGCCGCCTGCGGCGGGAGCGGCCTGCGGCCGAGTCCTCAATCGCCGGACGGGCTGATTGTGCGGACCGTAACCAGCACAATCAGCCCGTTGGGGGCACCTCTGGGGGCACCCCCGGACGGAGTCTGGGGGAGGTAGCTGGGGGAGATTGAGGACAACGCGCGAAGCGTGTTGCTGGGGGTCTGGGGCGCAGCCCCAGTTCGGGAAGGGGCGGGTAGGGGAACAAGCCGCCCGCCAGGGCCGGGCCTACCGCCCGATCGGCCACGCCTCGGACTCGTGGTGTTCAACCTGCCCACACGCATCCGTAAGAGCCTCAAGCAACGACAACGGGTCGGGAAGACCCCGCTCAGGCCCGTACAGCCAAGCCACCTGCCCATCGGACGGCAGCCGCGACGGCGGCAGGAGAACATAGCTGCCACGGCAGTGCCAGCGCAGCCCGGGATGCTCGTCCAGCGTCTCCGGGTGGCAGTCGAGCTCGCAGGGCCACCACTCGTCCTCGTCGTCGGGCGTGCCGCGGGTGGCCGTGAAGAAGAGCATGCGGTCGGGGGTGACGGTGGCGACCGGGCCCACCTCGACGCCGGCCGCCCCCAGCCGGTCGAGGGCCTTGCGGCCGGCCTCGGCGGGGACGTCGAGAACGTCGTGGGCGATGCCGGTGGCGGTGATGAAATTGGCCTCGGGCTGGGCCCGCAGCCACTTGGTGACCTGTTCGGCGTCGGTGGTGGCGAGGGTCTGCCAGGCGAAGGAGACGGGGTGGCGGCCGGGCGTCGGACAGCCGATGCGCTCACAGGAACAGCCGTAGCCCGACGGGTGCGCGGCGGGGGCCAGTGGGAAGCCCGCGGCTGCCGCGGCCAGGAGCAGTTCTTCGCGGGCGGCCTCCGAGGCCGCTCCGGTACCCGTATCGCCGCCCGCTCCGCTCCTGGAGCGGCGCAGCCACTGGGAGAACCTGCTCTTGCGTTCCATCTATCCCCTCACTTCGACCGCGGTCCGGCCTCAATGCTGCCACCATCCGGGGCCTGGTGTGACCGTCGGACGTATCCGGACGGTGTGAGACGGACCGCTCGCGCGGCCCCCGCGCCGCCGTCAGCGGGGGGCGAGGCCCCGCAGCGCCAGCTCGACGACGGTGTCCGCGTAGGCGTGGGTCAGCGGCAGGGTGCGGGTCTGCCAGCGGTGGAAGAGCGGGCCGACCAGGAGTTCCAGGGCGATCCGCAGGTCGACGTCCTCGGCGAGCTGCCCGGCCCGCTGGGCGGCGCGCAGCCGGCGGACGTACGCCTGGAGCTGGGGTTCGAGGACCTTCTCGGTGAGCGCGCGGCCGAGCTCGGGGTCGTTCTGCGTCTCGGCCTGCAGGGCGCGGGTGGGGGCGTCGAGGCGCTCGCTGGTGAGGTCGTCCACCGTGGCCCGCAGCACGAGCTTGAGGTCGGCCTCCAGGTCACCGGTGTCGGGCAGCTCGATGTCGGCCGGGTCGATGCCCTCGGGCACGACCGCCTCGAAGAGGACCGCGGCCTTCGAGGGCCACCAGCGGTAGATCGTCTGCTTGCCGACGCCCGCGCGGGCGGCGATGGCCTCGATGGTGAGCTTGGTGAACCCCACCTCCGCGACCAGTTCGAGGGCTGCGTCGAGGATCGCACGGCGGGAGCGCTCGCTGCGGCGGCTGACGTCGGGGCTCTTGGGAGCGGGCGTCTTCTGGGACATGGCCGCATCCTAGCGAGCACGCGCGCACCCCACGAACCGATACGTATCGTCTTGACAAGACGACGCGTCTCGTTCAGTCTTATGAGTGAAGCGAGACGGAGCGTCTCGCAGGACTGGAAGGGGATCCCATGAGCCGGGGCAGCGCGGGCAACATGCTCGGAGTCGGCGGCACCCGCAGCAACCTCTCGCGCGGCGCGCTCCGCGGCGGCGGCCGCGGCGGCCGCACCGGGGGCGGCGCGGACGCGAACGCCCAGAAGCGGGAACTGCTGCGGAAGTTGCGCGAGGGAAGGGGCGGAACCACCGGAGCGTGAGCGGGTCACGGGTAAACCACCCGTACGGTTCATGCGCCAAAGCCCTTGGAGCGAGGACGATTTGGGGCACGTGCCACAACCCCGCACGTGCCCCACACCACCGTGAGGAGCTCTCCTTGCGTATCGCTCCACCTGCCACCGCCGCACCACGACGGGCCGCCGGACCGCGGCGCTATCTGATGTGTCCCCCGACCCACTTCAGGGTCACCTACTCCATCAACCCCTGGATGGATCCGGCCAAGCCGGTCGACCTGCCCCTCGCCCTCGCGCAGTGGGAGGACCTGCGCGACCGGTACCTCGCCCTCGGGCACACGGTGGAAGTGCTCGAACCGCGCCCCGAACTGCCCGACATGGTCTACGCCGCCAACGGCGCCACCGTCGTCGACGGGCGGGTGCTGGGCGCCCGCTTCGCCCATCCCGAGCGGACCGCCGAGGCGGCCGCGCACGCGGAGTGGTTCCGCGGGCACGGCTACCGCGACGTCCTCGAACCGGAGCACATCAACGAGGGCGAGGGCGACTTCGCCGTCACCGCCTCCTGGCTGCTCGCCGGGCGCGGCTTCCGCAGCAGCCCGCTGTCCCACCCCGAGGCACAGGAGTTCTTCGGCCGCCCGGTGATCGGGCTCGACCTGATCGACCCGCGCTACTACCACCTGGACACGGCGCTGTGCGTGCTCGACGGCGACGAGGTCATGTATTACCCGGGGGCCTTCTCACCCGGCAGCCGGGCCGTGCTGGAGCGGCTCTTCCCCGACGCGCTGATCGCCACCGAGGAGGACGCCTCGGCGCTCGGTCTGAACGCGGTGTCCGACGGCCGCCATGTGCTCCTGCCGCAGGCGGCGGTGGGGCTCTTCGAGCCTTTGCGGGCGCGGGGGTACGAGCCGATCGGGCTGGATCTGGGCGAGCTCTTGAAAGGGGGCGGGAGTGTGAAGTGCTGCACGCTGGAGTTGCGGTGACGGGCAGTCAGGTAGTGCGTCGGCCGCGGGCCGGTGCGCCGCCTGCGGCGGGAGCGGCCCGCCGCCGCGTCCTCGAACGCCGGACGGGCTGATGCCAGCCCGTCCGGCGATCAGTCGTCGTCCCGCTCGGCGCCCCACTCATCGCCCCAATTCACATCCCGCGCCGCCCTGTAAAGATCACCGTGCCGCTTCGTCACCGTCTGTCTCGTGAGGCCGTCCCCGGGGGTGCACAGGTCGAGCAGGACCTGGCCCTTGCGGATCTGCGGTTTGCGTACGACGCGGGCCGGCGCCGGGGGCACGTCGAGGTCGCGCACCGCGGCCACGTACGAGAACTTCTCGTCCTCGTACGGCAGCGAGCCTCCCTTCACCTGCCGGTGGAGGGAGGAGCGGCTCACCCGGGCGGAGAAGTGGCACCAGTCCGTGCCCCGCTCTATGGGGCAGGCGGCGCTGTGCGGGCAGGGGGCGACGACGCGGAAGCCGGCCGCGATCAGGCGGTCGCGGGCCTCGATGACGCGGAGGTAGCCCTCGGGCGTGCCCGGTTCGATCAGGACGACGGCGCGGGCGGCGCGGGCCGCCTCGTCGGTCACCGCGCGGCGGTCCGCCTCGGTGAGCTCGCCCAGGACGTACGAGACGGTGACGAGGTCCGTGCCGTCCGGGATCGCGAGGGCGCCGCCGATGGTCTGCCGCCGCCACTCGGCGGCGCGCAGGCCCGCGTCGTGCGCGGCGCCGGCCAGTTCGGCGCCGAGCGCGAGGGCGGGCTCGGCCCAGTCGAGGACGGTCGTGCGGCGCTCGTGCCCTTCCCACGCGGCGGCCACCGCCCAGCTCGCGGCGCCCGTACCGCCGCCGACGTCGACGTGCGTGGCGGGCACCCACGCCGGGAGCCGGTCCCGGAACGCCTCCAGCGCGGACCGCACGGCCTCGAAGGTCGCGGGCATGCGGTAGGCGGCGTACGCGACGACGTCGGAGCGGTCCCGCAGCACGGGGGTGTGCGTCGGGGTGCGCCCCCGGTAGTTGGCGATCAGCCGCTCGACGGCCTGCGCGGCGACGCGCGGCGGCAGCCCGTCGAGCACCGCGGCGAGCGCGGACCGCAGATTGTCGGCGACGGGAAGGGGGTGGGGGGCGTGCATTCGCAGAATTCTACGGTCTGGGCGAAGGGCCTCAGCTGCCGGACCGGGCCCGCCAGGGCCGGCACAGCAGCACAAAGCTCAGCACCGCCGCCACGGCGCAGACCACCTGCACCACCGCCATCGGCACGGCCGTGCCCTCGCCCGCGATGCCCACCAGGGGCGAGGCCACGGCGCCGAGCGCGAACGTCGACGTGCCCAGCAGGGCCGACGCCGAGCCCGCCGCGTCCCGCGAGCGCATCAGCGCCTGGGCGTTGGTGTTCGGCATGGCGAGGCCCATCGCCGACATCAGCACGAACAGCCCGGCCGCGACCGGCACCAGTCCCGCCTTACCGAAGACGCCGGAGGCCATCAGCAGCAGGGCGACGGACGCGAGGGTGACGACGGCGAGCCCGACGGCGAGCGCCTTGTCGAGGCTGACGCGCCCGACGAGCACCTTGCCGTTGATCTGGCCGACGATGACGAGGCCGATGGAGTTGAGGCCGAAGAGCAGGCTGAAGGTCTGCGGGGACGCCCCGTAGATGTCCTGGATCACGAACGGCGACGCGGAGATGTAGGCGAAGAGAGCGGCGAAGGCGAAGCCGCCGGAGAGCATGTAACCGGCGAAGACGCGGTCGCCGAGGAGCCCGCCCATGGCCCGCAGGGTCTCGCGGAGCCCGCCGGCCTGGCGCCGTCCGGGCGGCAGCGTCTCGCCCAGGCCGCGCCAGACGACGACGGTGAGCAGCAGGCCGACGACGGTGAGGACGGCGAAGACGCCCCGCCAGTCGGTGATCCGCAGCACCTGTCCGCCGATGAGCGGGGCGACGACGGGGGCGACCCCGGAGATCAGCATGAGGGTGGAGAAGAAGCGGGCCATGGCGTCGCCGTCGTAGAGGTCGCGCACGACGGCGCGGGCGATGACGATGCCCGCCGCGCCCGCCAGCCCCTGCACGAGGCGGAAGGCGATCAGCAGTTCCGCGGTGGGCGCGAAGGCGCAGACGGCGGTGGCGAGGACGTAGATCATCATGCCGGCGAGGAGGGGCCGCCTGCGCCCCCACTTGTCGCTCATGGGACCGACCACGAGCTGGCCGAGCGCCATGCCCAGGAGGCAGGCGGTGAGCGTGAGCTGGACGGTCGCCGCGGGCCGGTGCAGGGCGTCGGTAACCTCCGGCAGCGCCGGGAGGTACATGTCCATGGACAGCGGCGGCAGGGCGGTGAGACCGCCGAGGACGAGGGTGACGAGCAGGCCCGTGCGCCGGGCCGCGGCTATGCGGTCGCCGGAGCCGCCCTCGGGGGCACGCTGGGGCGCGGCTGTGCCGCGGCCGGGGTCCGTCATGCGTCGCACTCCACAGTAGTTGTCGGATCAACCATTCAGTCCACCATGGTGACATGATCACCGGCGGCCGGGCCCGCGCCGGCAGGCCCGTGAAGAGCCACAGGGACCTCAACTCCCTTGAATTACATGGCATCCACAGGCAACCCGGACCCCGCGTTTCCCGTGTTCCTCGATGAAGGCCATGAATCAGGTCTACAGGGAGGAACACGCCATGAACCGCGCATACCGCCTCGCCCTCACTGGTGCCCTCGTCGCCGGCGGCGCGAGTGCCGCCTTCGCCGCCGCCCCGTCCGCTTCCCCCTCTGTTTCCTCCGCCTCCCCCTCTGTTTCCTCTGTGTCCCCCTCCGCCGCGATATCCGCGCGGCCCGCGCTGACCGCGCAGGCGAGCACGGCCACCGTCAGCGCCTGGCAGGAGTTCCGCGTCTCCGGCAAGGCGACCGGCATCAAGGCGGGCACGAAGGTCACCCTCCAGCAGAAGCAGGGCTCCACGTGGGTCTCGCTCCCCGCCACCGTCGCGGTCGACAAGAACTCGGCCTACTCGATGCGCGTCAAGCTCGGCATCAAGGGCAAGAACTCCCTCCGCGTCACGGGCGGCCAGGCGACGTCCCCCGAGTTCACGGTCACGGTGCGCTGACCGGCCACAGCCCCGAAGGCCCCGGCCCCCACCGGGGCCTTCGGCCGTCCTGGACCCCGGTCGGATCTCCGCCGGACCCCCGCCAGTCCCCCGTCAGACCTCGGTCACCACGACGTCCAGCGCCCACGGCCGGCCCGCGCGGGCGGGGGCCGCGGCCTCCACCGTGTACTCCAGGTCCCGCAGCGCGGTCACCAGCTCCGGCACGTCGGCGGGGACGACGCCCGCCGTAAGGAGGTCGCGGACCAGGCGGCCCTTGGTCGCCTTGTTGAAGTGGCTCACCACGGACCGCTTCTCGACCCCGTCGACGATCTTCGACTGGAGGACCCGCACCGTCGCGGTGCGGCTCGCCGCCTCGCCCTTGGGCTTCCACGCCGTGGCGTAGGCCGCCGACCTCAGGTCGAGCACCAGCCCGTCCGCCGCCTCCTCCGCCAGGTGCGGCTCCATCGCGCCGCGCCAGTACGCGCCGAGCGCGCCCAGCCCCGGCAGCCGTACGCCCATCGAGCAGCGGTACGACGGGATCGGGTCGCCCACCCGCACCGCGCCCCACAGCCCGGAGAAGACCAGCAGGGAAGCCTCCGCGCGGCGGCGCGCCGCCGGGGGCAGGCCGGCCAGGCCCAGCGCGTCGTACAGCACGCCGGTGTAGACCTCACCGGCCGGGCGGGCGCCCGCCGTGCGCAGGCCCGCGTTCTTCGCGATCTCCCCGCGCAGGCCGGGCGAGAGCCCCAGCACCTCGGCGGCCTTGTCCGCGTCGGCCGCGCACAGCTCCACCAGCTCCGTCAGCACGGCCTCGCGCGCCCCGGACAGCCCCGGCAGCGACAGTGCCCCGAGGTCGAGCGCGGCCCCGGGCCCGCCCTCGACGGCCGTGGCCTTCCCCTCGGACGGCGGCAGCAGCACGCGCACGGTCGATCTCCTCCAGTGGTTCTTCTTCGGGTACGGCCCCGGGGCAGCCTAACGCCGTGCGCCGCTCCCGCCGTGCCCCGCGCCCGCGCCCCGCCTACGCTCGATGTCATGCCCCGCCGGCCGATCCACGTGACCGACGCTGACGGCACGCCCCTGCGGGCCGCCCTGCGCGAGCTGCGCGCGCGGTCCGGGACACCCGTGGACTTCCCGGCCGAGGTCCTCGCGGAGGCCGAGCAGGCGGCGGCGCGGCCCCGGCTCCCGGCGCGCGACGCCACCGATCTGCCGCTCTTCACCGTCGACCCGCCCGACTCGCGCGACCTGGACCAGGCGATGTTCCTCGCGCGCCGGGGGGCGGGCGGCTTCCGGGTGCACTACGCCATCGCCGACGTCACCGCCTTCGTCCGCCCCGGCCAGGCTCTCGACGCCGAGGCGCACCGCCGCGTCATGACCCTCTACTACCCGGACCGGCGCGTGCCCCTGCACCCCGACGTCCTCGGCGAGGGCGCCGCCAGCCTGCTGCCGGACCACACCCGGCCCGCCCTGCTCTGGCAGTTCGACCTCGACCCGGACGGCCAGGTCGAGCGGGCCGACGTGCGCCGTGCCCTCGTCCGCAGCCGGGCCAAGCTCGACTACGCGGGCGTGCAGCGCGCCGTGGACTCCGGCACGGCCGAGGAACCGCTGTGCCTGCTGCGGGAGGTCGGGCTGCGCCGCGAGGAGTTGGAGCGCGCCCGCGGCGGCGTCTCGCTCGACGTCCCCGAGCAGCAGATCGTCCGCCGCGGCAACCACTACGCCCTCGAATACCGCGCGCCCCTGCCCGCCGACGGCTGGAACGCCCAGATATCCCTGATGACCGGCATGGCCGCCGCCGAGCTGATGCTCAGCACGGGCACCGGCATCCTGCGCACCCTCCCGCCCGCGCCCGGGTCCGCCGTCGCCCGGCTGCGCCGCGTGGCCCGCGCCCTCGGCGTCAACTGGCCCGAGAACATGCCCTACGCCGTGGTCGTCCGCGCCCTCGAACCCACCCACGCCCAGCACGCCGCCTTCCTCCAGGAGTGCACCGCCCTCCTGCGCGGCGCCGGGTACGCGGTCTTCGACCACGAGCGGCCGTCCGCCCACCCCGTCCCCACCGACCCGGCCGCCCTCGCCCACGCCGCGCTCGCCGCGCCGTACGCCCACTGCACGGCCCCGCTGCGCCGCCTCGTCGACCGCTACACGGGCGAGCTGTGCCTGGCCGCGGCCGCCGGGACCGACCCGCCGGAGTGGGTGCGGGCCGCGCTCGACGCCCTGCCCGGCGAGATGGAGACGGGCGCGCGGCGGGCGGCCGAGGTGGAGCGGGAGTGCGTGGACCTGGTCGAGGCGGCGCTGCTGCGCGACCGGATCGGCCAGGTCTTCGACGCGTACGTCGTCGACGTCCAGGAGGAGCGCCCCACCGCGGGCACCGTCCATCTCTACGAGCCCGCCGTGGTCGGCCATGTCGAGGGCGACGGGGACGGCCCGCCCCTGCGGCTGGGCCACCGGATGCGGGTCCGGGTGATCGAGGCGGACCCGGGCCGGGACAAGCTCTGGTTCGCTCCGGCGTGAGGGGCAGGGCGCGGGGAGCGAGGTCCAGGGGGCTGCGTCACGCCAGGTAACATGGTCGGCACGGCGGACGAGCCGGCCGGGCGGCCGCGTGGGATCTTCGGATCTCCCGAGGAACGTCCGGGCTCCACACGGCAGGGTGGTGGGTAACGCCCACCCGGGGTGACCCGCGGGACAGTGCCACAGAAAACAGACCGCCGGAGGCCGCGAGGCTTCCGGTAAGGGTGAAACGGTGGTGTAAGAGACCACCAGCGTCCGGGGTGACCCGGACGGCTAGGTAAACCCCACCCGGAGCAAGGTCAAGAGGGGTCGCCTCACGGCGGCCCTGCGCGGACGACCGAGGGCTGCCCGCCCGAGTCCGCGGGTAGACCGCACGAACCTGTCGGCAACGGCAGGTCTAGATGGATGGCCGCCTCCCCGGCCGCCGCGAGGCGACCGGGAGACAGAACCCGGCGTACAGGCCGACTCGTCCGCCGGCCATCGTGAGCGAGGCCCCCTGAACTGCCGAAGCGGCAGGGCAGGGGGCCTTCGCCGTATGCCCGTGAGCCGGGCGCGAGGCCCTCGCGTTGCGTCCTCCGCAACCACCATTGCGCGCCTCACTCCCCCACGGCAGGATGCCGTGCGTGATGCCACCCCGTGACGTGCTCAGCCTCGCTCCCGTGCTGCCGGTGGTCGTGCTCGACGACCCCGGCGACGCCGTGCCGCTGGCGCGGGCGCTGGTGGCGGGCGGGCTGCGGGCGGTCGAGATCACGTTGCGTACGGGCGCGGCGCTGGAGGCGATACGGGCCGTCGCGGCGGAGGTGCCGGAGGCGGTCGTCGGGGCGGGGACCGTGCTGACGCCCGATCAGGCGGAGGCGGCGACGGCGGCCGGGGCCGGGTTCCTGGTGAGCCCGGGGTGGACGGAGCGGCTGCTGGCCGCGGCGACGGCGGCCGGAGTGCCCTTCCTGCCGGGGGTGTCGACCGCCTCGGAGGTCATGGCGCTGCTGGAGCGCGGCGTGCGCGAGATGAAGTTCTTCCCCGCCGAGGCCGCGGGCGGGCCCGCGTTCCTGAAGTCCCTCGCCGGGCCGCTGCCCGCGGCCCGCTTCTGCCCGACGGGCGGCATCGGCCCGAAGACGGCGCGTGCTTACCTGGCCCTGCCCAACGTCGGCTGCGTGGGCGGTACGTGGATGCTGCCCGCCGACGCCCTCGCGGAGCGGGACTGGGGCCGGGTGACCGAACTCGCCCGCGCGGCCGCGTCCTTGCGCGGCTGAACCGACGTCACGGGCCCCGCGATCACGCAGCGGTCACCTCAGCCCACCGGTCCGGTGTCGTCCGAAAGGGTCAATCCGAGAAACGCGCCATGGAACGCCATCGAACGCCATGGCCCCGCCGTACCTGCACCGCCACTCTCCCGCGGCCCGCGAACCTCCGCCCTTGAGCCGTGATCACCGCGCCTGACCCGCGCTCCTTCCGCGTAGCCTGCTGCTCGCCATGAACGATTTCGTTGACGAGGCCCGCTCGCGAGTCGCACACCTGCTCAGGATGGCCAACACCACGGACGCCCGGATCAGGGCCCGGATCATCGAGTACGCGGACACCACCCCGGAGCCGCCAGTCATGAGCCGCGCCGGGATCGTCACCACCGGCTGCCCGCGCTGTCTGAGGACGGCGTGGCGGCAGCACGACGCCGAGGGCCCCGTGTGGGTCTGCGCGTCGTGCGGTCATGTGGAAGGAGTGATCGTGAAGTGCCCCCACTGCGCTGTCGCCATGACACCGCCGCCCATGGGTGCCCCCGACCGCTGGCAGTGCCCGACGTGCCCGCGCGTCGCGGCGACGGGCGAGAGCCCCCAGGACATCGAGGAGCGTGAGCGGCAGCGCCTGGCCGCGCTCGCGGCCCTGAACGAGGCGATAGCACTGCGCGTCGCGGAGTAGCCGGGCGGGCTCCCGTCGGCGGCGGGAGCCCGTCGTGCCGCTATCGCAGGTGCGACGTGTCGTTCAGCAGCCGTACGGAGGCGTTGCCGTCGGCGTAATAGGCCACCGCCGAGAGGGAGGCCGCGGACAGCTCCATCCGGAACAGCGACTCCGGCGGGGCGCCCAGCGCGAGGCGGACGAGGGTCTTGACCGGGGTCACGTGCGTGACCAGGAGGACCGTCCGGCCCGCGTAGCGCGCGAGGAGCCTGTCGCGGGTGAGCGCGATCCGGCGGGCCACCGTGGCGAAGCTCTCGCCACCGCCGGTGGGCGCGGCCTTGGAGGAGGCGAGCCAGGCGTCGAGGTCGTCGGGGTGGCGCTCCTTGACCTCGGCGAAGGTCAGGCCCTCCCAGGCGCCGAAGGACGCCTCGCGCAGGCCCTCCTCGACGCGCGCCTCCAGGCCGAGGCGCGCGGCCACGACGGCGGCCGTCTCCCGGCAGCGCCGCAGCGGCGAGGTGACGACGGCCTGGACGGTGCCGCGGGCGGCGAGGGCGGCCGCCGTGGCCTCGGCCTGGCGGCGCCCGGCGGGCGAGAGCGCGGGGTCGTCGCCACCGCTGCCGGAGAACCGCTTCTGCGGTGTCAGGGCCGTCTCGCCGTGCCGCAGCAGGACGAAGGTGGTGGGCGTGCCGAGGTCGGCGGGTGCCGCCCAGCCGACGGGCGCGGCCTTGGGCTCGGCGAGCGGGGGCCCGTCCGGGAGCGCGGGTATGACGGGTTCCGGGGCCGGCCGCTCGCGGACGGCCGCGGCGGACGCGCCGGGCTCCCACTGCCTGCCGAGCCGCCCGGCGTCCATGGCCTCGTTGGCGAGCCGGTCCGCGTGCTTGTTCTGCTCGCGCGGGATCCACTGATAGGTGACACGCCCTGCCGGGAGGACCGTACGGGCCTCGGCGGCCAGCGGCTTCATGTCCGGGTGCTTGATCTTCCAGCGGCCGGACATCTGCTCCACGACGAGCTTGGAGTCCATCCGGACCAGGACGACGGCCTCCGGGTCGAGGGCCTTCGCCGCCCGGAGCCCGGCGATGAGGCCCTTGTACTCGGCGACGTTGTTGGTGGCCGTGCCGATGTACTCGGCGGCCTCCGCGAGCGCCTCGCCCGTCGCCGGGTCCAGCACGACCGCGCCGTAGCCGGCGGGGCCCGGGTTGCCCCGGGACCCTCCGTCGGCCTCGACGACGAAGCGACGCGCCATGGGTGCTACAGGCCCGACTCGGAGGTGCGGACCAGGATGCGGGTGCAGTTCTCGCAGCGCACGACGGTCTCCGGGGCGGCGGCCCGGACCTCGTTGAACGCGGTGATGTCGAGCTCCACGCGGCAGCCCTCGCAGCGGCGCTGGTAGAGGCGGGCCGCGCCAACGCCGCCCTCCTTGACGCGCAGCTTGTCGTAGAGCTTCAGCAGGTCGGCCGGGATGGATCCGGCGACGATCTCGCGCTGCTTGGTGACCGAGGCGGCCTCGGCGTCGATCTCGGCGAAGGCTGCGTCGCGGCGCGCGACGGCGTCGTTGACCTTGGCCTGCACGGACTCCACGCGGCCGGCCAGCTCGGTGGCCCGCTCCTGCGCGGACTCGCGGCGCTCCATGACCTCCAGGACGACGTCCTCCAGGTCACCCTGGCGCTTGGCGAGCGAGGCGATCTCGCGCTGGAGGTTCTCCAGGTCCTTGGCGGACATGCCGACGCCGGTGTCCAGGCGCTGCTGGTCGCGGGCGGCGCGCTGGCGCACCTGGTCGACGTCCGACTCGGCCTTGGACTGCTCGCGGGCGGTGTCGCTCTCCTCGGTCTGCGCGGCGACGAGGAGGTCGCGGTGCTGGATGAGGTCGGCCTCCAGCGAGGTGATCTCGGCGTGCTCGGGCAGGCTCTTGCGCTTGTGCGCGAGCTGTCCGAGGCGGGTGTCCAGGGCCTGGAGGTCGAGAAGGCGGATCTGGTCGGCGGGCGCGGCGTTCAGTTGGGGGCTCCTGTGGTTACTTGTGCGGGAAGGAGGACGCCGCGTGGGCGGTCCAGGGGTCGGTGACCGTACGGGAGATGTGGGTGCGCAGGCCCCACCCGTGGCGGTCGGAGATCTCGTCGAGCTGGGCGGCGGCCTGCTCGGTCCAGGGCCACTCGGTGGCCCAGTGCGCGGCGTCGACCAGGGCGAGCGGGCTGTGCTGCTGGGCCTCGGACGCGGGGTGGTGACGCAGGTCGGCGGTGACGTAGGCGTCCACGCCCGCGGCCCGCACCTCGTCGAAGAGCGAGTCGCCGGAGCCGCCGCAGACGGCGACCGTGCGGATCGTACGGTCGCCGTCGCCCGCGACGCGGATGCCCTGCGCGGTGGAGGGCAGCCGCCGGGCGGCGCGCTCGGCGAACTCGGAAAGCTTCACCGGCGGGTCGACCGCGCAGATCCGGCCGAGGCCGCGGCGGCCCTCGGGGTCGGTCGGGTCGGGCACCAGCGGTCCGGTGACGCGCAGGTCGAGCGCGCCGGCGAGGGCGTCGGAGACGCCGGGGTCGGCGCGGTCGGCGTTGGTGTGCGCGACGTGCAGGGCGATGTCGTGCTTGATGAGGGTGTGCACGGCCCGGCCCTTGAAGGTGGAGGCCGCGACCGTGGTCGTCCCCCGCAGATAGAGCGGGTGGTGGGTGACGAGCAGGTCGGCGCCGAGCTTCACGGCCTCGTCGACGACCTCCTGCACGGGGTCGACGGCGAAGAGGACCCGGCCGACGGTGGCCTCGGGGTCGCCGCAGACGGTGCCGACGGCGTCCCACTGCTCGGCCCGCTCCGGGGGCCACAGAGCGTCGAGGGCGGCGATGACTTCAGACAGTGCGGGCACGGGGGAAAGGCTACCTGTCCGACGTGCCCGCACGGCCATCGCGCGGGGGGCGACCGCTCCGGGCGCTACTTCACCAGGAAGCCGCGAAGATCGTCGAGGACGCTGTTCGCGGCGGTGACCCCCAGGCCGAGGTACCAGGTCTCGTCCTTGACGTCCTTGGCGTGCCCGTCCTTGACCGCCTTCAGGTTCTTCCACAGGGGGTTGTCCTGGGCGCTGTCGCGCTTGGTCTTGTCGGGGTCGCCGTAGACGCCGGTGAAGATCCAGTCGGCGTCCGCCTGATCGATGTTCTCCGGGCTGATCTGCTCGGCGAGCTTGTCGCCCTGCTGGTTCTTCGGACGCGGCAGGCCGGCGTCCTTGAGAACGGTGCCGATGAAGGACTGGCCCGCGTAGAGGCGGGTGAACTGCGGCATGTAGCGCAGCATGGTGATCGTCGGCTTCTTCTCCCCGACGTCCTCGCCGAGCTTCTTCGCCTTGGCCTCGTAGGCGTCGAGGTTCTTCCTCGCCTCGGCGGTCCGGTCCAGGGCGGCGGCGTTGAGGAGGTAGTTCTCCTTCCAGGTGAAGCCCGGGCGGACGGAGAACACGGTCGGCGCGATCTTCGACAGGTTCTTGTAGCTCTTCTCCGCGCGCAGCTTGCTGCCGAGGATCAGGTCGGGGTGGAGGTCGTTGATGGCCTCCAGGTCGAGGTTGTTGATGGTGCCGACGCTCTTGGGCTCCCCGGCGTCCTTCTTGAGGTAGTCGGGGATGCCCTGGCTGCCCTCGGTGGGCGCCCAGCCGACCGGCTTCAGGCCGAGCGAGACGACGTTGTCGAGCTCGCCGACGTCGAGGACGACGACGCGCTTGGGCCGCTCCTTGATCTCCGTGGTGCCCAGCGCGTGGGTGACCGTGCGCGGGAACCGGCCGGGCGCCGCGTCCGTGCCCATCTTCCTCGTCTGCTCGCCGGCCTTGCCGAAGTCCTTGCCGCCCTCGGCCACGGCCTTGGAGCCGTTGCCACCGTCCTTGCCCGCCGAGTCCTTGCCGTCGTCGGAGGAGCCGCAGGCCGCGAGGGACAGCGCGGCGGCTATGGAGAGGGCGACGGCGGCGGGGCCGCGGCGGCGAAGGGACATCACGTGCTCCAGGAGTGAGGGGTGCGAACGGGGTACGGAGGCATACCCGTCGAGCGGCCGTCAAGACGGCCGGTCCAGCCACTTAGGTACGCCTTACCTTAATCGGGCGGCGCTGCACGAAGCACACCCACCCCCCATCGCTCAGGCGAATCGGACATCCGCCACCCTTACGCGTGAAGCGGACCCGCTCTCATTGTTCGGCAGGTAGTGCGATAACTACGTTCAGTGCCGGAGGTGACGTTTCTCATGACGGTCTGTGCCCCCCAGAGCACTCCACAGAGCACCCCACGGAGTGCGTCGATGGACATGAGACGCGCGGCATTCACGGTCACAGCGGACGGTTCGTACGCCGCGCGGCTGGCCCTCGACGGCGGAACGGGTGGCTGGTTTCCGGAGCGCTGGACGCTCGACGGCCCCGAACCGTACGCCGTGCCGCTGCCCGGCCCCCAGCCCGAGGAGCCCGACAGCGATGTGCTGCCGCTCTCCGACGGCCGGGTCCTGATCCGGCGCAAGGTGGCCGAGCGGCACACACTCTCGCTGCTCTACCCCACCGGCCCCGGCACCGGAGAGCTGCAGGTCGGAGCCGTGGAGTGCGAGCGGCTGTCCCTGCTGCCCCCGGCGCCCGGCGGCACCGCGGCGTACGGCCTGGTGCACCACGAGCGCTCCACCGCGCTGTGGCTGCTGCACGGTGGCGCGTTCGGTCCCGAGCGGATCGCCGAGGTCGGGGGCCGCTGCACGGGCGGCGCGTGGCTCGACCGTACGGGCCGGCTGCTCGCCCTCGACCGCGAGCACGACGGGCGCACGAAGACCGTGATCGTCGATCTCGGGCGGGGTGGCGCGATCAGTCCCCTCCTCCAGATCACCGAGGAGAGCCAGGACCGGCTGCTGCTGGCCGACCCGTACAGCGGTCTCCTGCTCGTCCGCTCGGACGCGCCCGGCCACGACCGGCTGGGCTGGGGGGTGCTGGGCTCCGCGCGGCCGGTGCGCTTCCCGGAGTGCCTGCGGCTGCCCGACGCCGTGCTCACCCCCTTCGCCGCGCAGCCCGGCCAGGAACTGGCGCCCGAGGGGTGCGCGGTGGCGTTCCGCATCGAGGGGCCGACCGGCAGCTGGGTGGGCGTGTGGCGCCCGGCGGCCCGCCGCCTCCAGCAGTTCCCTGCCCCGGCGGGCTGGCTGGTGGGCACGGGCCTGTGGACCGCGGCCGGCGAGCTCCGCCTGCCGTACGTGACGCCGTACGTGCGCTGCGGCCTGGCCCGCCTGCGCCTCCCGGACACGGACCGCGACCGGGCGCGCGGCGAGGACCGGGATACGGCCCGCGGCCCCCAGGGAGCCCCCACACCCCCACCGGCCGCCGCCCATCCCCGGGGGCCGAACCCGCCCCCCGGCCCGTCGGGGGCACCGAGGCCCTCACGGGGGGAACCGGCGCCTCCTGAACGGGCCGGCGAGACAGGCCCGTTGCCCTCGCGGGGGGCACCGGCGCCTCACGACCGGGCCCGCATGGCAGGTCCCATGCCACCGCTGGGGGAACCGGCATCCACTGAACGGGCCCGCATGGCAGGCGCCATGCCGCCCGTCGGCGAACCGGCGCCTCCGGCCCCATCGGCCGCCGACCGGGCCCGCGTGCCGAACCCCACGCCCGGTACGCCAGGGGGCCCGGCTCCCACCGCCCCGTCACTCTCGGACCGGGGCCCCCAACCAGCCGGTCCGACCGCCCGGCATGTCCCACCTGATGCGATCCGGACCCCGGGCTCGCTGGGAGATCCCGCCCCCTTCCGGGCCCCGGGCAACGCCCCGGCGAGCCCGTCCGCCGCCGCGGCCCGGCCGCACACTCCCGACCCGACGCGCGCCCCCGGCCCGGCCCCGCTCGGGGAACCGGCACCGCTCCGATTCCCGGGCAACACCACAGCAAGCCCGTCCACCTCCGCGACCCGGCCGCTCACCCCCGACCCGACGCGCACCTCCGGCCCGGCCCCGCTGGGAGGTCCCGCCCCCCTCCGGGCCCCGGGCAACGCCCCGGCAAACCCGTCCGCCTCCGCGACCCAACCGCACTCCCCCGCTCCCACCCCACTGGGAGAACCCGCACCGGGCAACGCCCCCGCACCCCGGCACCTCCCTCCCGGCCCGGCGCCGCTCGGAGCAGCGGCACCCTCCGACCCATCGGCCGCCGACCGGGCCCAGGCGCCGGACCCCACGTCCCCGCCCCGGACCACCGACCCGCTGGAGCAGCCGACTCCACTTCGGGCCCCGGCGAGCCCGTCCGTCTCCACGAGCCGGCCGCTCACTCCCGACCCGATGACCCAGCTGGGCGCGCCGGCCCCCGGGCAGGCCCGGCCGGCGGACGGCGTACCCGCGCCTCGAACTCTCCCTCCCGACCCCGGTCTGCTGGAGCGGCCGGCAACCGCCGCCCGGGGGCAACAGCCCGACGGGCAGCCCCGGATCGTGCCCGCTGAGGCGACGGGGCCGTCCGCCGACCGGGGCCGCCTGCCGGAAACCGGCCCGGCGCGTCCCTTCGCTTCCGACCCGCCGGGGCAACCGGCACCCGTGGCCCAGGGCGCGCGCCCCGGCCAGGCGAGCCCGGCCGCCTCCGTCTCCACGAGTGCGCCGGACCGAGCCCTGGGCCTGACCCCCCACCCGGTGGACCCGTCCGCCGCCGCCCCTCCTTCGGCCCCCGACCAGGCCCGGATTCCGTCGCGCGAACCGGCGGGCCCCTCCCCCGCGACCCCGGATCCGGTCCCGCCGGGGCACAGGCCGACCGACGCCGCCGGTCGGCCCCGGACCCCGGACCCCGAGCCGATGCGCCCGGCCGTCCCGACCGCCCGGAGCGTGCTCCGGGATCTGGCGGAGCCCTCCCCCGGGCCTGCCCCGGCCCGGAGACCGCTCGCCACGCCGGATCCCGTGCGGGCCGCCGCCTGCGACACGGCGGCCCAAGGGCTGATCCCCGTGCCCGTGCAGGGGCCCGTGCTCGGGCCGCCGGCCCAGCGGGTGGAGCCCGAGCTGTGGACCGCCGTGCCGCCGTCCGTCTATCCCGGGCGGCCGGCGGCGATGCCGGAAGCCTGGTCGGCGGCCGCCCGGCCCGCCCCGGCCGTGCGGGGGTACGAGTGCCCGTCCCGGCCCGTGCCCCTGCAACAGGCACCGCTCGGGCGGAATCCCCATCCCTGAGCGGGGCGACTCGCCGACGGACCGGGTGGCTAGGCGATCAAGGTCCCGTTAGTATCGGGCGGGGGCTGCGCAGCTGTACCGGACGGACACCGGAGTGGACCGGACGGTCGTGCGCGGAAAGTGTGTTGACTTCCGTCGACGCCGTGCGCCACTGCCATGGCCCCCGAGCGCAGAGCACGCAGACCCCATCCGACGGAGTGACTTTCCCCATGCCCGACGCCCGAACCGACACGACCGAAGCGCGCCCTCTCGAGGCCGCCCAGGCCGCAGCCGCCGGCTCCGGCAGGCACCGTGGCCCGGCCTCACCGCAAGATGCCAGTGCGCCTGCGCACGGCAAGCACCGCAGAACGGACCGGTAGTAGTTCTGGTCGGCCGACGGGCCGGAAGTCGCTGATCTCAGTGGCTTCCGGCCCGTCCGGCTCGGGGCTCCCGCCCAGTCCTCGGCTGCGGGTCAGTCGGCGCCTGCGGCGGGCTTTTTCCCCAGCCCCGCCCCTTCCCGAACTGGGGGCAGGCCCCCCCAGACCCCCAGCAACACGCTTCGCGCGTTGTCCTCAAACGCCGGACGGGCTGGATTGCGCACTCAGATCAGCCAAATCCAGCCCGTCCGGCATGAGGACAACGCACAAAGCGTGCCCCGCAACCCACCCCCCGTCACGGCCGCCGCTTCAAGCCCAGAATCTCCTTCGCCGCGAACGTCTCGCCCAGCGGCCGCGTCGCGAAGTACGGCGTGAGCGCGGCCTCCAGTTCCTCCACCCCGAAGGTGCCCTCGGCGGCGTCGAACTGTGCCGCGATCCGCGGGCGTTCCAGCACCGCGACCATCCCGCCGTGGACCACGAAGACCTGCCCGGTCACCCCGGCGGCCGCCGGGGAGGCGAGATAGGCGACGAGCGGGGAGACGTGCCCGGGCGCGAGCGCGTCCGGCTCGCCCTCGGGGACGCCGATACCCGCGAAGACGTCCTCCGTCATCCGGGTCCGCGCCCGGGGGCAGATCGCGTTGACCGTCACCCCGTACTTCCGCAGCGCCTCCGCCGTCGACGTGGTGAGGCCGACGATGCCGCCCTTCGCGGCCGCGTAGTTCGGCTGGCCCGCCGATCCGGCGAGGAACGCCTCCGACGAGGTGTTGACGACCCGTCCGTAGACCGGGCGGCCGGTCGCCTTCGACCGTTCCCGCCAGTACGCGGCGGCGAAGCGCGTGGTGTTGAAGTGCCCCTTGAGGTGCACATGGATCACGGAGTCCCACTCGTCCTCGGTCATCGAGAAGACCATCCGGTCGCGGAGGATGCCCGCGTTGTTGACGAGGATGTCGAGCGATCCGCCGCTGCGGACGGCCAGTTCCACCAGATCCCGGGCCTGCGCGAAGTCGGCCACGTCACCGGCGTGGGCGGTGGCGAGGCCGCCGGCCGCCCTGATCTCGGCGACGACCCGCTCCGCGGGCCCGGCGGACGCGGCGCCGGAGCCGTCGCGGCCGGGCCGGCCGTGGTCGTTGACGATGACGTGCGCGCCGAGCCGGGCCAGTTCGAGCGCCTCGGCCCGGCCGAGGCCGCGCCCCGCGCCGGTGACGATCGCGGTGCGGCCCGCCAGGGATGTCGCCACGGTGCCCCCCTTCAGATCTCGACGCAGGTGCGCAGTGCCTCGCCCGAGCGCATCTGGTCGAGGGCGTCGTTGATCCCGGCGAGCGGGACACGGTGGGTGATGAGCCCGGCGAGGTCGATCCGACCGGCCCGCCACAGGGCGATGGCGCGTTCGTACGAGCGCGTGATGGACCCGCCGCCGTAGAGGGACGGCAGGATCCGCTTCTCGTCGAAGAACAGCTCGAACATGTTGATCCGGAAGTCGTCGTCCATCGCGCCCGCCCCGACGACGCACAGCGTGCCGCCGCGCCGTGTCGCTCCGTAGGCGGCGCGGGCGGTGGCGGACTTGCCGACGACCTCGAAGACGTAGTCGAAGCCCTCGCCGCCGGTGAGCCGGGCGACGGCGTCGTCTAGGGCGTCGGGCGCGACCGCCTCGGTCGCGCCGAAGCGCAGGGCGGCCTCGCGGCGGGACGCGACGGGGTCGACGGCGACGATATGGGCCGCCCCGCTGACGCGCGCGCCCTGCACGGCGCAGACCCCCACGCCGCCACAGCCGATGACGGCGACCGACGAACCGGCCTCCACCGCGGCGGTGTTGAGGGCGGCGCCGAGGCCGGTGGTGACGCCGCAGCCGATGAGGGCGGCGATGTCGTACGGCAGGTCGTCGGGGATGGGCACGGCGCAGCCCGCGTCCACCACGATCTCCTCGGCGAAGGTGCCGGTGCCCGCGAACCCGAAGACGTCGGTGTCCCCGTGGCGGAAGTTGGGGGTGCCGGAGTTCATGAATCCGGCCAGGCAGAGCTGGGACTGTCCGCGCCGGCAGGCCGGACAACTGCCGCACGCGGGAAGCCAGCAGACGAGGACGCGGTCGCCGGGCCGCGGTCCGGTGACGCCGTCGCCGGTCTCGACGACGTCCCCGGCGCCCTCGTGGCCGGGGACGAAGGGGGCGGGCTGCGGCAGGACGCCGGACATGGCGGAGAGGTCGGAGTGACAGAGCCCGGTGGCCCGCATCCGGATCCTCACCTTGCCCGGCCCGAACCCGGTGGGCTCGACGGAGTCGAGGACGTCGAGCTTGTCCTGCCCGGTCTGATGCAGTACGGCTGCGCGCATGGCGGACTCCTTGGATGTGGGGGCGCGTTCCAGCACGTTCCGGGCGGTGGCCGGCCCTAGTCGTGGGTGACCACCGCGTCCGTCAGGACGGGCGCGTCCCCCCGCTCCGCCACCGTCACCAGCAGCTGCGTCCGCCCCGGCGCCACGCTCCAGGCCCGGACGCGGAGCGTCTCGCCCGGGAAGACGACGCCCGCGAAGCGTGTCGCGTAGGAGCGGACGCGGCTGACGTCCCCTCCGAGCAGCGTGTCCACGACCGCCTTGAGGGCGATGCCGTAGGAGCACAGGCCGTGCAGGATGGGCCGGTCGAAGCCCGCGGCGGCGGCGAACTCGGGGTCGGCGTGCAGGGGGTTCCAGTCGCCGGAGAGGCGGTAGAGGAGGGCCTGGTCCTCGCGGACGGGGCGCTCGACGGTGACGGACGGGGCGGTCGTGGGGACGTCCAGCCGCGTGGACGTGCCGCGCTCGCCGCCGAAGCCGCCCTCGCCTTTGACGAAGATCTCGCACTCGCTCGTCCACAACGGCCCGTCCGCGTCGGCGGCGTCGGAGCGCAGCACGATGACGGCGGCCTTGCCCTTGTCGTGGACGGCGGTGACGCGCGAGGTGTGGGTGGCGCCGCCGCGGACGGGAAGGGGCCGGTGGAGCGCGATGTGCTGTCCGCCGTGCAGAACCGCGGCGAGGTCGATGTCGATGCCGGGCGCGGCGAGGCCGCCGCCCAGCGCCATGCCGCCGCCCGCGACGGTCGCGAAGCTGGGGAGGACGTGGAGCCTGCTCTCCAGGGTGTAGCGGAGTTCGGCGGGGTCGGTGGCCGGGGTGCCCGCCCCGATGCCCAGGTGGTAGAGCTGGATGTCCTTGTGGTCCCAGGAGAGTTGGGTGGTACGGGGCTCGGCGGCGACCGCCTGCGCTGCGTCGATCGGCATCGGGGCAGGGCTCCTTCGCGGCGAGGTGGAGACCCCGTCCCGGCCGTCCGCACCGCCGCCCGCGCCGGAGTCACTGCCGGTCGGCCCGGGACACGCTCGACGTAGAACGCGTTCTAGCCGACCCGATGGGACCCATGTATAGCCGATCGCCGTGAGGGTGGGAAGGCCACGGGCGGGGCGGTCCCCGGCGGCACCGGGCCTTACGACAAATGTCACGGATCGTCGCCCACACTTGCATCTGCCCAGGTCACCACGGTGTTGCTTAAGGTCGGGGCATGAACGACAGCGCCAAGTCGGCGGCACGCCACAAACCACCGGGGAAACCACCGGGGAAATACGCCTTCCTGCCGTGGCTCTTCATGCTCACCGAGGACGTCCAGGGGCTCTTCCACGGGCAGGTCCCGCTGCCCTGGCTGGGCGGCGCCGGGGTGCTCGCCTTCGCGGTGCTCTACACCGTGGCGGTCTTCACCAGCCTCGACGAGCGGCGCCGCCACACCCCGACGCCGCACGTGGCGCTCGCCGGACTGGCGGCCGTCACCTACGCGCTGACCGTCGGCTACGGCGGCGACTGGCTGCTCTGCTTCCCGCTGCTGTCGCTGGCCAGCGGGATCGTGCTCAGGAACCGCGAGGGCAACGGGCGCCGGCTCGGGGTCGTCGTCCTCATCCTGTCCGGCTCCGCCGGGCTCATCGGCAGCTTCCGCGGCAGTCCCAGCGAGTCGCTGACCATCGGCTACGGCACCATGCTCTCCGGCCTGGTCACCGCCGCGATCCTCACCCTCTTCGAGACCGTCGCCCAACTGCGCGCCACCCGCGAGGAACTGGCCCGCAGCGCGGTCGAGCAGGAGCGGCTGCGCTTCTCGCGCGACCTGCACGACCTGCTCGGCCACACGATGTCCGTGATCGTGGTCAAGGCGGAGGCCGTACGCCGCCTCGCGCCCCGCGACCTGGACGCCGCGCTCGGCCAGGCCGCCGACATCGAGGCCGTCGGACGGCAGGCGCTCACCGAGATCCGCGAGGCCGTCACGGGCTATCGCGAGGGCAGCCTCACCACCGAACTCGACCGCGCCGGCTCGCTCCTCGAAGCCTCCGGGATCGAGGCCGAGATCCGCCAGTCGGGCCCCCCGCTGCCCCCGCAGTCCGCGGCGCTGCTCGGCTGGGTGGTGCGCGAGGGCGTCACCAACGTCGTACGGCACAGCGGCGCCGGGCGCTGCACGGTGGAGGTGCGCGGCGAAACCGACCAAGTGCGCCTGGAGATCACCGACAACGGGCGCGGCGTAGGCTCGGACGCACCCGCGAAGAGCTGCGGAACGGGCCTGAAGGGGCTGGCCGAACGACTGGCCGTCGCGGGTGGTTCCCTGACGTGCGGACCGGACGGACGGCGGGGGTTCCGGCTGGTCGCAGAACTGCCCGTGGACTCGGAGTCCGAGGAGGACCGCAAGAGATGATCAAGGTGTTGCTCGCCGAGGACCAGGGCATGATGCGGGGCGCGCTCGCGCTGCTGCTCGGGCTGGAGGAGGACATCGAGATCGTCGCCCAGGTCGGCAACGGCGACGAGATCCTGCCGAAGGCGCGCGAGGCGCGGCCCGACATCGCCCTCCTCGACATCGAACTGCCCGGCCGCAGCGGCCTGGACGCCGCCGCGGACCTGCGGTCGGCGCTGCCGGAGTGCCGGGTGCTGATACTCACGACCTTCGGCCGCCCCGGCTATCTGCGCCGGGCGATGGAGGCCGGGGCGTCCGGCTTCCTGGTGAAGGACGGCCCGGTGGAGGACCTCGCCGCCGCGATCCGCAAGGTGCTCGCGGGCGAGCGCGTCATCGACCCCGGCCTGGCCGCGGCCGCCCTCAGCGCGGGCCCGAACCCCCTCACTCAACGCGAACGCGACGTCCTGGCCGCGGCGGTGGACGGGGCGACGGTCGCGGACATCGCGGCGAAGGTCCACTTGTCGCCGGCGACGGTGCGGAATTATCTGTCGGCGGCGATCGGCAAGACGGCCACTCGGAACCGGATGGAGGCGGTGCGGGCGGCGCGGCAGAACGGGTGGTTGTAGCGGGGGGTGGGGTGCGGGCCCGTTGGCCTGCGGCGCTCTTTGCTGCGCTCCAGACCCCCGGCAACACGGCTTCGCCGCGTTGTCCTCAATCGCCGGACGGGCTGGATTTGGCTGATGTGGGTGCACAATTCAGCCCGTCCGGCGTTTGAGGACGCGGCCGCAGGCCGCCCCGCCGCAGGCGGCAACGGGCCGGTAGCCGGGGACCCCGCCCCGTAGGAGAGCATGGCCCCACCAACAAACCCGCCGTGGAGGAAACCGTGCCCCCCAAACCCGCAACCCTCGCCGCATTCGAAGCGGCGAAAGGCTTCATGCCGCTGGACGAAGGGCTCGCCCTCCACGAAGCCGCGGAAGCCGCGGCCGCCGCGCACCCCCACCCGCTCCTCGAAGTCGGCACATACTGCGGGCGGTCCACGATCCTGCTCGCCGACGCCGCCCGGGAGGCCGGGACGACGGTGGTGACCGTCGACCACCACCGCGGCAGCGAGGAGCAACAGCCGGGCTGGGAGTACCACGACCCGACGGTCGTGGACCCCGAGGTGGGCCGGATGGACACGCTGCCCACCTTCCGGCGCACCCTGCACAAGGCGGGTCTGGAGGAGCATGTCATCGCGGTCGTCGGCCGGTCGCCGCAGGTCGCGGCGGTCTGGGGCACGCCCCTCGGGCTGGTGTTCATCGACGGCGGGCACACCGACGAGCACGCCACGGGCGATTACGAGGGCTGGGCCCCGCACCTCGCCGAGGGCGGGCTGCTCGTGATCCACGACGTCTTCGCCGACCCGGCGGACGGCGGCCAGGCCCCGTACCGCGTGTACCGCAGGGCTCTTGCGTCCGGGGCGTTCACCGAAGTCTCGGTAACGCGCTCGCTGCACGTTCTGCGCCGTACCGGTCCCGGCGTGTGAGCCGCGGCGCTAGCATCGCCGGATGTCCAGAGGCACTTTTCCCCGCGTCCTTCCCCGCGCTCTCGTAGCCGGGGCGGCCGTGGTCGCGGCCGGTCTCCTGGGCTGGCTGCTGTGGGGCGCGAGCAGTGGCTCGGCGGACGACGGCAAGCGTCGGGCGGCGGCCGCCACCTCGTCCGCGGCACCATCCGCGGCGCCGTCCGCGCACCGTACGAGCCCGTCCCCGGAGGCCCCCGCGTCAGCGTTCGCGTCCGCGTCGAAAGAGCCGTCGCCGTCCGCGTCGCCGGAAACGGAGGGCACCGTGAGCGCCGACGGCCCGCTCAAGGGCAAGGTGGTCGTCGTCGACCCCGGGCACAACATCCACAACAGCGAGCACACCGCGGAGATCGACCGCTCCGTGGACATCGGCACGGGCCGCAAGGAGTGCGACACCACCGGCACATCCACGAACGCCGGTTACGCGGAGGCGACGTTCAGCCTCGACGTCGCCCACCGGATCCGGGAGATCCTCCAGGCACAGGGCGCCGAGGTGCGGCTCACCCACGACGGCGACCGGCCGTACGGGCCGTGCGTGGACGAGCGGGCCGGGATCGGCAACAAGGCGCACGCGGACGCCGCCGTCTCCGTGCACGCGGACGGCGCGGCCGTCGGCGACCGCGGGTTCCATGTGATCCTCCCCGCCGCGGTGCGGGCCGGCCGGGCGGACACCGGGCCGATCGTGGGGCCGTCGAAGGAGCTGGGCGAGCGGATCGCGGGCACCTTCGTACGGACGACCGGAAGCGCGCCGTCCAACTACATCGGCGGCGGCACCGGACTCGACACCCGCTCGGATCTCGGGGGCCTCAACCTCTCGACGGTGCCCAAGGTGTTCATCGAGTGCGGCAATATGCGCGACCCTCAGGACGCCGCTCTGCTGACCGACCCGACATGGCGCCAAAAAGCGGCGCAAGGGATCGCGAAGGGTGTCGCGGACTTCCTGCGGAGGTAAGTACCGGCAGGCCACGGGCATGTCACGAGGGTGATACGAAGGAGACGCCCCGACCGTTCAGGCGATAGGTTCACCCGTACGATGGGGGCCACCCCCGCGCCCCCTCGCATCTCGCGTACCGGCGACAGCGACGACACTGATCAACACTGACAAAGGATTTTAGGTGAACATCCGCTCCCTCACTCGAGGCGACGGCGTGGTGATCGGAGCAGCGGTGTTGCTGTTCATCGCCTCGTTCCTCAGCTTCTACTCGTACGACTGCGGCGCGCAGTCGTCGTTCTGCCCGACGGAGCCGAACGGCTGGAAGTCCGGCCTGTTCCCCGTACTGCCGTCGATCTTCCTCGCCGGGATCATCGCCGCCGCGCTCATCGTCGCCGCCCGTTTCCAGCCCGAGGGACGCAAGCTCGTCGGCATGGGCCTGGACCAGTGGGGCACCGCGTTCGCGGTCTTCGCCGCGTGGTCCTCGCTGTGGACGATCGTCGGCGGCGGTTCCCAGGTGTCCGCGGGTGTCGGCCAGATCCTCGGTCTGATCGCCAACCTCGCGCTCGCCGCGGCCGCGGTGCTCACGCCGCGCACCCCGGCGCTCAAGGCCCCGCTGGTCGGCACCCCCGGCCCGCAGGCCCCGGGTCCGTACGGCGCCGGCCCGAACCCGGGCTACGGCTACCCCGGCGGCATGCAGCAGCACGGTGCCGCGGGCCCGTACGGCGCGCAGCCCTCGTACGGCGGCCAGCCGCAGCAGCCCCAGCCGGGGCAGCAGGAGCACGGCATGGACCACGGCATGGGCGAGGCGGCCGCCGCCGCTCCGCAGGCCGCGGCGCAGCCCGCCGCTCCGGCCGCGGACTTCGCCCCGTTCTGGTTCGCCGTGCCGGTGGCCCGTCCGCTCTACGCGGAGGACGGCTCCCCGACGCCGGTCGCCGAGCTCGCGCCCGGCACCTGGTACCTCGCGGTCGACCAGCGCGGTCAGGCCCTCGTCGCGCAGACGCAGGACGGCCGCCGCGGTGTGCTCCAGGACACCACGGGCATCCAGCGCGGCTGACGCGCGCCCGCCCTTCTCGACGGCCCGCCGGGTTCTTCCCGGCGGGCCGTCGTCCTGTCCCGCGCCCTGTCCCGCGCCTTGTCCCGCGCCGGGCGGATCCGTACAGTCACACACCTGACGCTCCGTCAGGTCAACGGAGGTGGCCATGCGGCTCGGACTCGCGCTCGGCTACTGGGGCCGCGGCCCCGACCCCCGCCACGTCGAGCTCGCCGTCGAGGCGGAGCGGCTGGGCTACGACTCCGTGTGGACGGCCGAGTCCTGGGGCTCCGACGCCTTCACCGCCCTCACCTGGATCGCCGCGCACACCCGGCGCGTGCGGCTCGGCACGGCGGTGGCGCAGATGGCCGCGCGCGCCCCGACCGCGACCGCGATGCACGCGCTGACCCTCGACCACCTCTCCGGCGGCCGGATGCTGCTCGGCCTCGGGCTGTCGGGCCCCCAGGTCGTGGAGGGGTGGTACGGGCGCCCCTTCCCGGACAGCCCGCTGACCGCGACGCGCGAATACGTCGAGGTCGTACGGCAGGTGCTGCGCCGCCGGGCGCCGGTCGCCCTCGACGGCCGCTACCACCCGCTGCCCTGCACCGGCCCCGGTGCCACGGGCCTCGGCAAGCCGCTCAAGCCGGTCACCCATCCGCTGCGGCCCGACCTGCCCGTCCTGCTGGGCGCCGAAGGCCCCCGGAACATCGCGCAGACCGTGCGCATCGCCGACGGCTGGCTGCCGCTCTACTGGTCCCCGCTGCGCACCGGCCTCCACGCCGCGGCCCTCGCCGGCGCCCCCGAAGGCTTCATGGTGGCCCCGCTCGCCCAGGCCCGCCTCTGCGCCGACGTGGCCGAGGGCCTGCGGCCGGTGCGGGCCATGCTCGCCTTCTACATCGGGGCCATGGGCCACGCGAGCCGCAACTTCCACGCCGACCTCATGGCCCGCATGGGCTTCCCCGAGGAGGCTGCCCGCGTCCGCGCCCTCTTCCTCGCGGGCCGCCGCGAGGAGGCGGTCGCCGCCGTACCGTCCGCTTTCGCCGACGAGATCTCTCTGGTGGGGCCGCGGGCGCGTCTCGCGGAGCGGCTGGCTCTCTGGCGGGCGGGGCCGGTGACGGATCTGCTGGTGGTGACGCGGGATGTGGGGACGCTTCGGGTTCTGGCGGAGTTGAACGCTTAGAGGGTGCGGGTCCGTTGGCCTGCGGCGCTTTTTCCCCAGCCCCGCCCCTTCCCGAAACTGGGGGCAAGCCCCCAGACCCCCAGCAACACGCTTCGCGCGTTGTCCTCAATCGCCGGACGGGCTGATATTCAGCCCGTGGGGGCACCTCCCAGCGGTAGCTGGGGGAGATTGAGGACGCGCCCGCAGGGCGCTGGGATCCGGGGTCTCCCCCCACGCGGCGGAGCCGCACATCAGATGCAGCCGGGAAGGGGCGGGTAGGGGAAAAAGCCCGCCGCAGGCGGAAGCAACCCGCACCCCCTCACGGCCGCCCCTCCCCCCAAAGCCACCCATCGAAAAGCCGCTTCAAACTCCGCCCCGCCTTCCCCTCGCACAGCGCGATGAACTCAGCCGTATCCCCGTTCCCATAACGGTGATCGGAAGCCCACTGCCGCGCGATAGCGAAAAACGTCTCATCCCCCACACCCCGCCGCAATTCATGCAACAACATCGCCCCCCGCCCGTAAACCGGCGGATCGGAAATCGTCTCCGCCGTGGGCTTACCCGGCGGAAACGCCCAGATACCCGCACTCTCCGGATCCTTGCCGGAGGAGAAGTCGTCGAATATGCGCTGGGCGGAGCGGCCGCCCTCCTTCTCCTCCCACAGCCATTCCGCGTACTGGGCGAAGCTCTCGCTCAGCCACATGTCGCGCCAGGTGCGCGGGGTGACGGAGTTGCCGAACCACTGGTGGGCGACCTCGTGGATCACGACGGCGTCACTGGGCGCCTCGTCGAAGTACGGCTTGGTCTGGGTCTCCAGCGCGTAGTCGACGTACTCGTTGTGGTCGATGACCGCTCCGGCCGAGGAGAAGGGGTACGGGCCGAAGAGCCCGCTCGCCCACTCGATCGCGCGGGGCAGCAGCTTGGCCATGCGCGGTGCGGCGGCGGCCTCCTCGGGGTGGGTGGCGATATAGACGGGCAGGTCGCCGGCCTTCGTCGTGGTGACCTCGAATTGGTTCACGACGACGCTCGCCAGATAGCTCGCCATCGGCTCGGGGCTGTGCCAGGAGAAGGTGGCGCGGCCGTCACGCGCCTCCTTCCGCTTCAACTCGCCATTGGCCACGGCGGTGTAGCCCTCGGGCACGGTCACCTCGATGTCGTAGGTGGCCTTGTCGGAGGGGTGGTGGTTGCCGGGGAACCAGGCCGTCGAGCCGGTGGGTTCGCCCAGGGCCGCGGCGCCGGTGTCCGTCTCCACCCAGCCTTCGAGGGAGTCGTCCGCGTCCGTGATCTCCTGGGGAACTCCTTCGTAGACGACCACCGTCTGGAACTCGCGGCCCTTGCCCACCGTCGTGCCGGGCCGCACCGTCAGCTCGGCGCCCTTGCGCGCCGTGCCGGCCGGCTCGCCGTCGACGCGGGCGTCGCGCACCTTCATGCCCTTGAGGTCGAGGTTGAAGGCGTCCAGGTCCTGGGTGGCGCGGGCGGTGATGACGGCGGTGGCGTGCAACCGGTTGCCCTCCGGTGCGTAGTCCAGCGTCAGGCCGTAGTGCTGGACGTCGTAACCGCCGTTGCCCAGACGGGGGAAGAGCGGGTCGCCGGCCCCCGCGGCGCCCGCCTTCCCGCTGTCGCTCCCCGCCGAGCAGGAGGTGAGGAGCATCAGGGCCGCGGGCAGCAGCACCCCGCGCCTCAGCCGACGCCGGCGGCGCGGAGCCGCGCGGCTCACGGAGGATCTGGGTATACCGGTCATACGCGCGATGCTCTCACCCGGCCGCCGCTCAGCCGAAGCTGGCCGTCTCCAGCCAGAGGTCGAGCAGCGCGCGGTCGCCCAGGACCTCGACGCGGCCGTCGGCGAGCGGCTGCCGCTGATAGAAGACGGCCAGCACGTCGGCCACCGGCCCGCGCACGGTGACGGCCGCCTTCTCGTGGCCGCGCCGCCATGCCATGCGCTCACCGGTGAGATCGACGAACCACTCCGCCGCCGCCTCCGCCGGGGTGTCCGTGGCGTGCAGATGGATCGTGCGGCCGGGGCCCAGCAGCCCCTTCAGCTCCGGCTTGCGCTCCAGCACCGCGGGGTGCGTGGCCATCTCCAGCCATTCGTCCAGGCAGTCCACCGCCACCTCGGGATCGATGGTGAACTCGATACCGGCCGTCCGCTGCGCGTCGGCCCGGTGGATGGCCGTCTCGTGCGTCATCCGGCGGGCCCAGAAGTCGGCGGTGCGGCTCCCGGCGAACGTCCACACCGGGGCGTCCGCGCCCGCCTCGCGCAGCGTGGAGACCAGCGTCTCCGCCCCTGCCAACAGCCAGCCGCCGAGGGCCGTCTCATCGTCGGGGGACGGGTCGCCGGGGCCGAACTCGGCGGAGAACTCCTCGGCGCGCACCTCGAATTCGGTGGTCCTCGTCCGCACCAGCGACTCGGCGAACCGGTGCGCCCGGCCGACGTGCAGCACGAGCTGGGCCAGGGTCCAGTCCGGGCAGGTGGGCACGGTCGCCGCGAGGTCGGCGCCCCGGAGCGCGGCGCGCATCAGCGCGGTCTGGGCGAGGACCTCGGAACAGTAGCGCTCATAGCTGAGTTTCGTCATGAGGCCACTGTAGAGAGGGCCACTGACAACAGCCTTGCCCGCGGCCCTGGTTCGGGCGGCTCAGCCCTTCTGGATGTCGGAGTAGGACGGCACCTTGTCGGTGACCGGGGCGCCCGCGCCCTTGCCCGCGTCCTTCACGTTGTTGATGACTTTGTCGAAGGAGTCGGCGTCGCTGTCGGTGGCGTCGCCCTTGCGGAACTTCGTGGTCAGCCCCTTGAGCGAGTCGATGCCCGCGCTGAGCGGAGCCACGGCCTTGGCGAGGGTCGGGTCGCCCTTGGCGTTGTTCACGGCGGCCTTGAAGCGGTTGTACGAGAACGTGCCCGCGAGGCCCGCCTTCACCAGGGCGACGGTGCGGCCGTCGGCGCCCTTCTTGAAGGCGCCGTTCCGGTAGGGCTTGATGACCCACTGGTACGCGGCTCCCGCGGCGAGCCCGGCATTGGTCACGAAGCGTGTCTTCGCGAACTTCTGCTTCTCCACGGAGTTGGTGGAGGTGGGGCCGCTCGTGCTCTCCGATTCCTTCTTCTTCCCGCCGCCGCATCCCGTCCCGACGAGGAGAAGACCGCAGACGAGGGGCACGGCGACGACGGCGCGGCGATTCACGGTGACCTCCGGTGGGGGCGACATCCCTCCGGCAAGGGTCCCCTGCGGGGCGCGCCGCCGCCACAGGGAAGACCCGTTCGAGTGCCCTCGCCCCACCGGCCGCGGGTGCGGCGTCAGCAGCAGTCGGGCTCCAGGCCGACGGGCAGCCGCTCGCCGCCGAAGACCGCCGTCGTCGCCTCGTCGCCGCCCAGTGCCGCGACCGCGAGCAGCAGGGACCCGGCCGTCCACGTCGTCAGTTCCTCGGGCCAGATCGCGTCGTCCTCGAAGACGTAGCCGGTCCAGTAGAGGCCGTCCTCGGCCCGCAGGTGCTGGATCCACTGGAGGATCTCCACCGCGCGGTCGGACTCGCCCATCACCCAGAGGGCCAGGGCGAGTTCGCAGCTCTCGCCGCCGGTCACCCAGGGGTTCGGCAGGACGCACCGGACGCCGAGGCCCGGCACGACGAAGCGGTCCCAGCCCTCCTCGATGCGCTCCTTGGCGGCGGGGCCGGAGAGCGCGCCGCCGAGCACCGGGTAGTACCAGTCCATGGAGTAGCGGCTCTTGTCGAGGAACCGCTCGGGGTGCTCGCGGATCGCGTGGGCCAGCAGGCCGCAGGCCAGCTCCCAGTCCGGCTGCGGCTCCTCGCGGTGCTCGGCGATGGCCAGGGCGCAGCGCAGCGCCTGGTGGATCGAGGAGGAGCCGGTGAGGAGCGCGTCGGTGACATCGGTGCCGTCCTCCTCCCGCTTCCAGCCGATCTGGCCGCCGGGCTGCTGGAGTCGCAGGACGAATTCGACGGCGGCGAAGACGGTCGGCCACATGCCGTCGAGGAAGGCGTCGTCGCCGGTGGAGAGGTAGTGGTGCCAGACGCCGACCGCGACGTAGGCGACGAAGTTGGTCTCGCGGCCGCGGTCGGTGGGTTCGGCGGCATCGCCGTCGGCGTACGCGGCGTACCACGAGCCGTCGGGGTTCTGGTGCTCGGCGAGCCAGCGGTAGGCGGCCGCGGCGCGGGCGTGCTCGCCCGCGGCGTCCAGGGCCATGGCGGCCTCGACGTGGTCCCACGGGTCGAGGTGGTGCCCGCGGAACCAGGGTATGGCGCCGTCCTCGCGCTGCGCGGCGGCGATGCCGGCCACCGTGCGGGCGGCCTGCTCGGCGGTGAGGACGCCGGACAGGACGAGGCGGTCGGTGCGGTCCGGCCCGCGGCCGGCCCTGCTCACGCGCGCTCCCCGGCGGGCGCGTGCGGCTTGGTCGCGTAGGCCACGAAGCTCTTGCCGATGACGGGGTTGAGGAGCTGCTCGGCGACCCGGGTGGCCGCGGGCTTCTTCATGATGTCCCAGACCAGCAGCTTGTGGTAGGCGCGGACGGGCAGCGCCTTGTCGTTGTCGACGCCGAAGGCGCACTTGAGCCACCAGTAGGGGCTGTGCAGGCCGTGGGCGTGATGGGTGCCGTACGGGGCCAGGCCCGCCTCGCGCATCTTGTCGAGGAGTTCGTCGCCGCGGTAGATGCGGATGTGGCCGCCCTCGACCTCGTGATAGGCGTCGGAGAGCGCCCAGCAGACCTTCTCCGGGCCGTAGCGGGGCACGGTGACGGCGATCCGGCCGCCCGGTTTGAGGACGCGGACCATCTCGGCGAGCACGCCCTTGTCGTCGGGGATGTGCTCCATCACCTCGGAGATGATGACGACGTCGAAGCTCTCGTCGGGGAAGGGCAGGGCGAGGGCGTCGCCCTCCATGGCCGTGGCGGTGGCGCCTGCGGGGGCCTCACCGGCCTCCTTCATGGCCGCGAACCACTTGGCGACCTCGCGTATCTCCTCGGCGTTGCGGTCGAGGGCGACGACCCGCGCGCCTCGCCGGTAGCACTCGAAGGCGTGCCGGCCCGCGCCGCACCCCAGGTCGAGGACGCGGTCGCCTGCGGCGAGCGGGAAGCGGGAGAAATCGACGGTCAGCACGAATGTTTGCTTTCGTCCGGCGGGTCAGGTCGATGGGGGCGGAGGGACGCGGTGGGGGGGGGGGGGGGCGGGGGGGGAGGGGGGGGGGGCGTTTTCCCCCCCCCCCCCCCCCGTCCCCCCCCCCCGGGAAGGGGCGGGCGGGCAGCGACATCAGCCGCGCCGTCCCGCCACCGCGGCGGCGGTGCCCTGCCGGGCGATCGCCGAGCGGTAGCGCTCGGCGGTCCCGATGGCCGCCTGCCGCCAGGTGAAGCGGGACAGCACGCGCTCGCGGCCGGCCGCGCCGAGCTTGCGCCGGAGCGCCTCGTCGCCGAGCAGCCGGTGCAGCGCGGAAGCCAGTGCTCCGGGGTCGCCCGGCGGCACCGCGAGGCACGTCTCGCCGTCGGGTCCGGCGACCTCGGGGATCGCCCCGCCCGTCGTGGCGACCAGCGGTGTGCCCGTGGCCATCGCCTCGGCGGCCGGCAGGGAGAAGCCCTCGTAGAGCGAGGGGACGCAGGAGATCTGGGCCGAGCGCACCAGGTCGACGAGTTCCGCGTCGGTGATGCCCTTGACGAACTCGACGGCGCCTTCGAGGCCGCACCGCCGGATGGCGTGGGCCACCGGGCCGTCCTCCGCGCGCTTGCCGACCACGACGAGGTGGGCGGCGGGGTGCCGCGCGCGCACGACGGCCAGTGCCTCGACGAGGTGGACGAGGCCCTTGAGGGGGACGTCCGCGCTGGAGGTGGTGACGATCCGGCCGGGCACCTCGGGCACGGACGGGTCGGGCGAGAAGAGCTCGGTGTCGGCGCCGATGGGCACGACGTGCACCCGGTCCGGGGAGACCCCGAGGTGGGTGACGATCTCCTGCCGCGAGGAGCCGGAGACGGTCAGCACGGACGGCAGCCGCCGCGCGACCCGCTTCTGCATGCGGGTGAAGCCGTACCAGCGGCGCACGGACGCGCGCCGCTTCCAGTCGGCCGCGGCGTCGAGGTCGAGCTGCCGGTCGACGGTGATGGGGTGGTGAATGGTGGTCACCAGCGGCGCGCCGAGCACGGCGGGGCCGCCGAGCAGGCCGTAGCCGAGCGTCTGGTTGTCATGCACGACGTCGAACCGGCCGCGGTGCGCGGCGAGGTGACGGCGGGCCCGCAGGCTGAAGGTGAGCGGCTCGGGGAAGCCGCCGGTCCACATGGTGGCCACCTCCAGCGCGTCGATCCAGTCACGGTATTCGTCGCGGCCGGGCGTGCGGAAGGGGTCGGGCTGGCGGTAGAGGTCGAGGCTGGGCAGCTCGGTGAGGCTCACCCGGCCGCCGGTGGCGCCGTCACCGTCGAGGACGGGATAGGGCTGCGAGCCGATGACCTCGACGTGGTGGCCGAGCCGGGCGAGCTCGCGGGAGAGGTGGCGTACGTAGACACCCTGGCCACCGCAGAACGGGTTTCCCTTATAGGTGAGCAGGGCGATCCGCAGCGGGCGGTCACCGCCCCTGTCCACGGGGTGGTCGTCGTGCGCGAGCGTTGCCTCCGTGGCCTCCGCGGTCACTCCCGGCCTCCTTCTCGCTGCTGTTCCCGCCGGAGCGTAACCGGTCGCGCTAATCTAGAACAAGTTTCAGACTGGGTAGTCCGGAAGCCTTGAATCTACCGGCCGGACGGCCGGTGGAGCGGGCCGGATCGGGTGATTCGCGCCACGGCTTCACCCCTGCCATGCTGTGCCGTCCGGGCCCCACGGACAGCGCTGGACGGCTTGCCACGGAATGGGACATATGACTACGGACTCCAGGCCGGCTCCGACGCCGGCGTCGGCGGCCCCTTCCCCGCTGCCCAAGCCCCTGCTGACGGAGCGTCAGGAGGCCCGGCGGCGGCGTATCCTGGCGGCCACCACCCGGCTGGCGACCCGCGGCGGCTTCGACGCCGTGCAGATGCGGGAGGTCGCCGAGTCGTCGAACGTGGCGCTCGGCACGCTCTACCGCTACTTCCCCTCGAAGATCCACCTGCTGGTCGCCACCATGCAGGACCAGCTCCAGCAGCTCCACGAGACCCTGCGCAAGCGCCCGTTGACGGATGAGGACCCAGCGGCGCGCGTGGCCCAGACGCTGATGCGGGCCTTCCGTGCGATGCAGCGCGAGCCGCACCTCGCGGACGCGATGGTGCGCGCCCTCACCTTCGCCGACCGGTCCGTGAGCTCCGAGGTCGACACCGTCTCCCGGCTGACCACGGCGATCATCCTGGACGCGATGGGCCCCGCGGGCGCGGCCGGACCGCCCACCCCCGAGCGGCTCTCCGCCGTGCGCGTCATCGAGCACACCTGGCACTCGGCACTGATCACCTGGCTTTCCGGGCGGGCCTCCATCGCCCAGGTGAAGATCGACATCGAGACGGTTTGCCGACTCATCGACCCCATCAGCCTCAACTCCCCCCGCTGATCACCCGCTTCACCCCTCTTTGCCCCAGGACGCCTGTATCTACATTCCCCTGGCAAGAGGTTTCGGGGGGCGCGTTCGAGTGAACTTGGGGCGCGCGTGGCGCGAAGTGTGCGCCCTTGCGCCCCCCGCAGGTCAGTTATCAGCGCCCGTGGCCGTGGCACACGCCGGTATGAATTTGAAGTACCCGGTGCGGCGATCGCCCCACCGGGGGTGGCGGGAGGGCGGGGCTGACACGTGATCCGGGTCTTACTGGTGCACGACACCCATCTGCTGCGCGCTGCCCTGGCCGCGCTGATCGGACGAGAGCCCGACCTGGAGGTCTCGGCGTCCTCCTGGAGCCAGGCGGTGGCCGAGTCACGGGTGCTGCTCCCCCATGTGTGCGTGGTGGACATGGACAGCCCCGATGCCGGCGGGCCGTACGGCCTGCGGGAGCTCTCGGCATGGTGTGACGCAGGGGACGGCGCGACAGCCCTGCTGGCCCTGGCGACGGCGGAACGGCCGGGGCCACTGCGCCGGGCGTACGAGGAGCGGGCCTTGGGGTATTTGAGCAAAAACGCTTCACCTGGGCGGCTGTTCGAGGCCATAAGGCGGGTGGCGAAGGGCGAGCGCTATATCGACGAGTCCCTCGGCTACAGCTTCCTGCAAGCCTCCGACATCCCGCTGACCAACCGCGAGCTGACCGTGCTCTCCCTCGCGGCCGAGGGCGCCTCCATCGGGGAGATAGCCCGCAACCTGCACCTGTCGAACGGCACGGTGCGCAACTACATGGCGGCGATCACCCGCAAGACCGGAGCCCGCAACCGCGTGGACGCGATCCGCATCTCGCGGGTGGAGGGCTGGGTCTGAGCCCGAGCGGTGCTTCCGGGCTCCCGGAGGCACCGCTTCACGGCGCCGAACCGAGCCTGTCCGGGCGCACCTCCGCCGTCAGGTCGCGATAGAGCTCCGACTCCGCCAGCAGCTCCTCGTGGGTGCCGAGGACCGTGCGCGCCCCATCCATCACCAGCACCCGGTCCGCGCGGCGCGCCGAGCCCATGCGGTGGGCGATGACGATCAGGGTGCCGCCGGGCCGGTGCGCGAAGGCGTCCTCCACGCGCGCCTCCGTCTCCGCGTCGAGGTGGCACGTGGCCTCGTCCAGGACCGCGATCCGCGCGGGCGACAGATAGGCGCGGGCCAGGGCGACGCACTGGCGCTCGCCCTCCGAGAGCTCCGTGGGGGTGAGCGGCGTGGTGAAACCGCCCAGCCGGTCGACGAGTCCGGTCATGGCGAGGGCCCGGGCCGCGGCCTGGAGCTCCTCCTCGGGCACGCCGTCCGGGCGGAGGTAGCCGAGGTTGTCGGCGAGCGTGCCGGAGAAGACGTACGCCTCCTGCGGGATCAGGACCCGCCCGGCGCGCCCCCCGGCCACGTACACCTCGCCGCCGCCCGGCTCCAGCAGCCCGGCGACGAGCCCGGCCAGCGTCGACTTGCCGACGCCCGACGGGCCCACGACGGCGAGCCGGCCGCCGACGGGCACGACGAGGTCGAGGGCGTGGAGTACGGGGTCGGCGTGGTCGCCGTAGGAGAAGGTGACGTTCCTTAACTCGACGGCCGCGGCGGCGGGTTCGGGGAGCGCCGGGGGCGGCGGCGGCACGGGCGGCCCGTCCGTCAGGCGGCGTAGGACCACGGCCAGCCGCGAACCGCTCGCCCCCAGGCCGTGGACGAGGTCCTGGAGGGCGGGCAGCAGCGACTGCGTGAGGTAGGCGAGGGCGCCGACGAGCGCGCCCGGGGTGACGCCGCGGTCCAGCAGCCACGGGGTGGTGACCAGCAGCAGGACGAGCGGGAGGCGGCCCGCGACGGCCAGCGCGACGACCCGCAGCACGGACCAGCGGGCCAGGGCGAGCGAGGCGCGGAACTCCTCGTCCACCAGGGCCCCCGTCTCCGCGCGGACGCGTGCCTCGGCGCCGCCCGCCGTGATGTCCCGCAGCCCTCCGGCCACTTCGCCGAGCGACTTCGCGATGGCCTCGTCCGTGGCCAGGAACGTCTCCTGGCGGCGGGCGAGCGGGCGGAGCGTCGCCAGGAACAGCCCGAGGCCGAGCGCGAGCGGCGGCACCACGACCACCAGCAGGACGGGCGCCAGCAGGGACAGGCCCACCAGCGCCCCGGCCGCCGTGAAGACGAAGGACCGCGAGACCATCACCAGCCCGGCGAACGTGTCGCGGGCGATCTCCACTTGATGCGTGAGCCGGGAGACGGCCGCGCCGTCGGCGTCCCGCAGCGCCCGCGTCACGACGCGGCCCACGAGCCGGTCGCGCAGCGGCTCGACGAGGGCGGCCACGCCGCGGTACGTACGGCCGGTGCCGTACGCGCCGACGACGACGGCGAGCGCGGCGAGCCCGAGCCAGCCGAGCCCCTCGCCCGGGCGGTGGGCGAGGAATCCGCTGTCCAGGGCCTTGGCCAGGGCGTATCCGCTGGCGAAGGTGTGCGCGGCCTCGACGGCGGACCAGGCGGCGAGCAGGGCGATCGCGCGGCGGCGTGCCGCCAGGAAACGCAGTCCCTGCCGGGGCAGGGAGGAAGTGGTGCCGGCCATCCAGGGCTCCCTTCGGGGTGACTGGTGGGCTGCGAGTGTCTGTTGCGCCTGCGGCGGGCTTGCTTCCCCAACCCCGCCCCTTCCCGGAACCGGGGAGACCCCGGACCCCTTGACCGCGCTCGGCGCGGTGTCCTCAGTCGCCGGACGGGCTGGATTTCACGGAAGGTGGGTTCGTAGCCTGCGGGCCCCGGTCATCTGCGAGCTGCGGAATCACGAGCCCCGGCCCGCGGATCCAGCCCGTTGGGGGCACCTCTGGGGGCTCCCCCGGACGGAGTCCGGGGGAGGTGGCCGGGGGAGTTCGAGGACGCGGCCGCAGGCCACCCCCGCCGCAGGCGGCAACGGCGGGACAGCCGGGGGGCTGGGGCACGTGCCCCAGCCCGGGAAGGGGCGGGCAGGGGAAAAGCCCGCCGCAGGCGCAACGCGCCCGCACCCCGACGCCACTCACCCACCGAACACCGCCCGATACTCGGCCGCACGACGCCACAACTCCTCATGCGTACCCACCGCGCGGACGCGCCCGCCCTCCAGCCACGCGACGGCGTCCGCGCGGGCCGCCGTCGACGCGCGGTGGGCGACGACGAGCCGGGTGCGGGCGGCGACGTCGCGGACGAGGGCCGTCGCGACCTCGTGCTCCGTGACCGTGTCGAGGCTGGAGGTCGCGTCGTCCAGGATCAGGACGCGCTCCGCGTGGGCGAACGCCCTGGCCAGGCCGAGGCGTTGGGCCTCGCCGCCGGAGAGGGGCGCCTCGGCGCAGGGGGTGGCGTAGCCCCTCGGGAGCCTGCGGACGAAGCCGTCCGCGGACGCGGCGCGGGCCGCGGCCGTCACCGCGCCGGGGCCCGGGTCGCGCACGCCGAAGGCCAGCGTGCCGCCGATCGTGCCGCCCAGCAGGGCGGGCCGTTCGAAGGCGTAGCCGACCGCGCGCCGCAGTTCGTCGTGGCCCAGCTCCGGCAGCGGGATCCCGTCGAGGGTGACCACGCCGGAGTCCGGGTCGGCCAGCCGTCCGGCGAGCGTGGCCAGGACCGACTTCCCGGTGCCGGAGCGGCCGACGACGGCCAGTGAGGTGCCGCCCGGCACGATCAGGTCGAGGTCGCGCAGGACGTGCCTGCCGCCGCGCACGGCGCCGACGCCGCGCAGTTCCAGCGTGCCGTCACCGGGCGGCAGTCGGCGGACCCTCGGCCCGTACGGCAGCGGCGGCACGGCGAGGACGTCGGCGACGCGGCCGGCGGCGGCGCGGGCGCGGACCGCCGCGTTGAGGTGGCCGACGAGCATGCCGACGCCCGTGGCGAGCACCGCGTAGCGGGAGGCGGCGAGCAGGTCGCCGACGCTCAGCAGGCCCTGGTTCAGGCGCAGTCCGGCGACGGCGAGGACGGCGATCTGCAGGAGCGGCACGACGGTGACGGCCTGGGCCGCGGCCCGGCCCTGGACCCGCCACATGCGGTGCCCCTGGTGGGAGAGGCCGGGGAGCGGTGCCAGGATCCGTTCGCGCTCGCGGCCGGCGGTCCCGGCGGCGGCGATCGTCCGGGCTCCGCCGACGGCTTCCACGAGCCGTCCGGCGATGTCCCCCTGGAGCTGCTGGTACCGCGCGACGCAGTCGGAGGCGGCGCGGGCCAGGGCCCGCAGCAGCAGGGCCAGCAGGGGCGCCCCGGCGAGGAAGGCGACGGCGAGCCAGGGGTCGATCAGGCCGAGGGCGACGATGGCGCCGAGGGGGGCCACGGCGGAGGAGGCGGCTCCGGCGAGCGTGGTGGGGGCGGTGCCCGCGTCGGCGGCGTTGCCGACGAGCCGGGTGACGAGGTCGCCGGGTGCGAAGCGGGCGGTGGCGCGGGGCCCGGCGGCGAGGAGGTGGCGCAGCAGGCGGTGGCGGAGCCAGGCGGTGGAGCGCGCGGTGGTGGTGCCGGTGAGCAGGCCGTCGAGCGCGTCGAGGGCGGCGGGCGCGCAGATGAGGGCGGTGCACAGGAGGACCCAGCCGCTCGCGGCGCCGGCGCGCCGGGCGAGGAGGATGTCGAGGGTGTGGCCGAGGGCGGCGGGCAGGGCGAGGGCCACGCCGGAGGAGGCGAGGGCGAGGAGGGTGAGGGCGGTGGCCCGTACGGCGCTGTGGCGGGCGGTGTCGAGCAGCACCTGGTCCCCGGCGGACAGGGGCCGGGCCTTCCGGTGTGCCGCGGCGCGGCGCGGCTCCCGCTGCGCGGTCCCCGGGAGTTCGTGCGCGTTCTCCGTCCGCACTGCCCGTCGTCACCTCCGTCGTGCGCCCGGGCGGGCCCTCCCGCGTGGGGAAGGTCCGCCCGGGCCCGGTCACATCCCGTGGGACGTCGTGGACAGTCGCGTCACACGCAGAGGATGACGCTCGCGTTGCTGACACAGGAGAGCAGGCTGACGGTGCTCGCACCGCCGCCGCCACCGCCGTGCAGCTCTTCGGAGTCCATGTTCTGCAGGTCGAGAAGTGCCATGATCGTTCCTTTCGTGGGGACGGGTTCTTGCTCTTTCACGACTCCACAACGGCATGGAGCCGGCTCTTGGGCGCCCGCAGGGGCGGCAGGAACGGGAGCTGGGCGGTGCCGCCGTGGGCCGCGCCCAGGGCGAGGAGACAGCCCGCCGTTCCGGTGGTGAGGTCCATGGACAGGCGCATCATCTGGTGCCCGGGGAAGGCGAGTTCGCCTTCGTAGGCCATGGCGAACCAGGAGAGGGCCCGCACCTGGGCGGCCAGGTCCTCCTGGGTGGCGCCCGGTGTCGTGGTGCGGCTGAGGTGCAGGATCATCCCGGCGCGGCCCTGGAAGAGGCCGGGCTGCGCGTAGAAGCGGGAGCGGGCCGCCATGAGGATGCCCTCGCGCGCGTCGGTGAGGACCGGGTCGGGGTCGGGGCACAGGGCGAGGTAGTCGTCGAGGGCCATGCCGATGCCCACGCTGCCGTCGCCGAGGTAGGGCATGATCCGCCAGCCCTCGTCGACTTCGAGTGCGCCGTTGTCCCGCCGTACGCAGCGGTCGAGGTCCGCCCGCAGGGCCGTTCCGGCGAGGTCGAGCAGGGCGGGGGCGCGGGTGCGCTCGTACAGCCGCAGGAAGAGCAGTGCCTGGCCGGCGCTGCCGCGGGTGAGCCCGGCGCGGCGCCGGTCCCGGCCGGCGGCCGGTGCCGCGTCGGCACTCAGCCGGTCGGCGAGGAGCTGGGCGGCCTCCATCGCGTGGTCGTGGAGCTGCCGTTCGCCCGTGGCCGACGCGAGGTGGTCGAGGGCGAGGCCGATGCCGGCCAGCCCGCTCTTGAGGTCGGAGGCGAGGCGCTGCCACCTCTCGTCGAGCAGGGTCCCGGTGAGGTCGAGGGCGCGGCGGGTGTGGCCGAGGCGGTCGAGGGTGAGGGCGACCCCGGCGATGCCGTCGTAGAGGCCGAGCGGGGTGCCGGGCGGCAGCGGGTCGGTGTGGTCGAGCAGCCACCGCTCGCCCGCTTCGTAGCGCTCCGCGCCCGTCTCGGCGAGGGCGTGCAGCACTCCGGCGGCGCCGTGCGCGAGCCCGAGGCCACCGCCGTCGCCGAACTGCGCGATGTCACCGGGGAACAGCCGGTCGTCGCGGTCGGGTGTCGCGGAGGCGAGGATCGCGCGGACCATCGAGTCGCGGGCGCGCGGCCAGTCGTCCGTGGCGGGCAGCGCGGCCGTGGCGGCGGCCCGGGCCGTACGCGCCGGTGTGCCGGGCGCGGCGTCGCGGGTGATCTCGGCGACCGCCTCGTCGAGGAACTCCCGTGGCACGGGGAACTGTTCCGCGATCACCTCGGCCAGGTGCGCGGCCTTGCCCCGGTCGATGACGAACAGCGTGGTGACGGGCATGAACAGCGCGAGCCGCAGGCAGGCCAGGGCGTAGCGGTCCACGTCGGGGCCCCTGCGGTCCGGCGGCGCGAAGAAGCCGGGGTGGGCGACGACCTGGCGGCCGTGCTCGGCGGCGGGGGCGGCGGCCTCGAAGTCGATGAGGGCGACGGAGCGTTCGTCGGGCGCGACCATGATGTTGAACATGTGCAGGTCGTTGAAGACCAGCCCCCTGCCGTGCACGGCGGTGACCGCCTCCTCGACCGCGCGGTGGATGCGCAACGCCCAGGCCGTGTATTCGGCCATGGCGGCGGGGTCGGGCTCGGCCGTGAGGAGCGGGTGGCGCTCGGCGAAGAAGGAGTTGAGGGTGCGGCCCTCGATGAAGTCCATGACGAGGAAGCGGTGGTCGCCGAGCGTGAACCAGTCGCGGACCTCGGGGGCGACGCCGAGGCCCGTCAGCCGCTCCAGCGCGGTCTTCTCGCGCTCCAGCCGGGCCACGGCGTCGGCGCCGTCGGAGGCGAGCCCGGCGTGCGGGCGGCCTTCCTTGAGGACGACCTTGCGGCCGTCGCGGGTGTCGGTGCCCGTATAGACGCCGCCGCCGTTGGAGAAGTGCAGGGCCTTCTCGATGCGGTACGGCAGGTCGCCGACGGTGGTGGCGTTGCGTGCCGCGAGGTGGGGTTCGAGGAAGGCGGGGAGGGTGACCCAGGAGGGCACCTGGAAGGCGGGGGTGCGCTCGTCGGGCACGAGCCGGCCCTCGGCGTTCTCGACGGCGGGCACGAGCGTGCCGCGGTCGTCGACGCAGAAGCGGCGGGCGAAGGCGCCGTAGCGGACGTAGAGCGGGCCCTCGTGCCAGCGCAGGTCGGTGAGGACGTACGGGCCGGGGCGGCCGCCGATGACCGCGTGCAGCTCGGTGAGCGTGGCGCGCAGCTGCTCCTCGCCGTCGGGGTAGATCGTGATGAACTTCCCGCTGTGGTCGCGCCCGGCGTATTTGGTGTTGCGCAGGTGCAGCAGGTGCGGGCCGGGCACGAACTTGAAGGGGATGCGCCGCTCGACGCAGTAGTCCCAGACGTCGGCGGCGGTCTTGTCCGCGGTGTCCGCCGTGGCGGAGACGTGGATCTTCCAGCCCTGGAGCGGCTGTCCGGGGCGGGGCTCGCCGGTGGCGTCCAGCGGCTGGAGGTGGAGCCAGTCGCCGCTGCGCGCGGTGCCCCAGCCGGCCGGGACCGGGCGCCGCGCGGTCTCGAACAGCGCGCTCGGACCCGCCCCCTCGGCGCCCTCCCCGGCTGAGGGCAAGCGGTCCGGGGTCTCGTAGAAGTGCCTGTCGGCCAGGCAGTAGACCTCGTACCGCTTGTCCATCGGTCGCCCCCCTCGGCTGTGTTGCGTCGAGATTTCCACGGCGCGCGGGGGCGGGCCAGTCCCAACTGTCATGAACAGGCAGTGCGGAACTCATGAGTAACCGTTGAGAGGGATCCGGGAGTTGATCCGGGAGGGACGAGGGGCCTGTACGAGGGCTACGAGGCGGGCAAGTGGATCATCTTGTGCTCCAGATAGGCCGCGAAGCCCTCGGGGCCGAACTCCCGGCCCAGCCCGGAGTTCTTGTAGCCGCCGAAGGGGCCGAGCATGTCGAGGCTGAAGGTGTTCACGGAGTAGGTGCCGGTGCGCACGCGGCGGGCGATGGCGATGCCGCGCTCGACATCGGCGGTCCAGACGCTGCCGGAGAGGCCGTAGTCGGAGTCGTCGGCGATGCGCACGGCCTCCTCCTCGTCCTCGTAGGGCAGCAGGCAGATGACGGGGCCGAAGATCTCCTCGCGGGCGATCCGCATGGAGTTGGTGACCTCGCCGAAGAGGGTGGGCTCGACGTACCAGCCGCGGGCGGGCGCCGCCGGGCGGCCGCCGCCCGCGAGGACCTTGGCGCCCTCGCGCTGTCCGAGCGCGATGTAGTCCAGGGAGCGGCGCTGTTGCCGCTGAGCGACGAGGGGGCCGACCTGGGTGGCGGGGTCGAGGGGGTCGCCGACGACGAGGGCGTCGGCGGCCGCGGCGAAGCGCCCGGCCAGCTCGTCGTAGTGGACGCGGGGGACGAGGATGCGGGTCTGCGCGACGCACGCCTGGCCGTTGTTCATCCAGGCGCTGGGCACGATGCCCGCGACGGCGGCCTCCAGGTCGGCGTCGGGGAGGATGATCGCGGCGGACTTCCCGCCGAGTTCCAGGGTGACGCGGGTGAGGTTGCGGGCGGCGACCTCCATGACGCGCTTGCCGGAGGCGACCGACCCGGTGAAGGACACCTTGTCGACCCCGGGGTGCCCGACGAGGTACTCCCCCGTCGCGCGCCCGGCGGGCAGGATCGACAGGACGCCCTCCGGCAGCCCGGACTCCGCCGCGATCTCGGCGAGGACGCAGGCGTCGAGCGGCGTCTCGGGGGACGGCTTGAGCACCACCGAGCAGCCCGTGAGCAGCGCGGGCGCGAGCTTCGCGGCGGCCACGAACTGCGGGACGTTCCAGGGGACGATCGCCGCGGCCACCCCGACGGGCTCGCGCCGCACCAGCAGCGGCCCGAGCACCCCGTCCCGCCGCTCCTCGTACGGGATCTCGCGGGCGACGCCGATCGCGCAGTCCCACACCATCATCGCGCCGAGCGCCTGCGCGAGGACGCTCCACGAGCGGGGCGAGCCGTTCTGCGCGGAGATGACCTCGGCGATCTCCTCGTGGCGGGCGGCGATGCCGTCCTTGATCCGGGTGACGACCTCGATCCGCTCGGCGAGCGGCCGGTCGGCCCAGACGCCGGAGTCGAAGGCGGTACGGGCGGCGGCGACGGCCCGGTCGACGTCCTCCCGGCCGGCGTGGGGCACGCGCCCGATGACCTCCTCGGTGTGCGGGGAGACGACCTCGATGGTGTCGGTCCCGGCGGGGTCGGTCCACGTGCCGCCGACGAAGAGCTTGCGGTGCTCGATGAATCCGGTCATGTCCGGTCGCCTCCGGCGCGGTTGCGGAGCTCGGCGCATCTTCTGACGCCACGTCAGAACTGTTACCAGTTCCCGCCACGGCGGGCAATGGCGACGGGGGCGCGCCGCGGCCGCGGCCACCCGCCCCCGGCCCGGGCGCCCGCGGCGGCCCGTACCGCTGTGTGACCGCTCACACAGCGGTACGGGCCGCCGCCGCATCGGCGGCTAAAGTGTCCGTGACAACTTCATCCCGCCTCGGAACGGGGAAAGCCGGTGCGAATCCGGCGCTGACCCGCAACCGTCACTACGGCCCGCCACGGCACGGCCGTACGAGCCGGACCACCCGGGCCAGGCGGCAGGCTCCCGGATCCGGTCGCGCCGCACCGCGGCGCCGCCCGGTCCACCGGCACCGTCGAGGTATGCGGAGCCGAGCCCGGTGCCACCGCGGAGCGAACCGCGGAGGGGCTGCCGTGCGCGGCTGTGACGCCCGTACCCCCTCGTACGCCGGCGACGCCGGTCCACCGCAGTGACACCCACCGAGAGGCACACCGACCCCATGGCCCCCTCCCTCGCCGTCCACGCGCGCCGCGGCGCCGCGGTCCTGGCCACCGCCGCCGTCCTGAGCGCGGGCCTGGCACCGGCCGCGTCCGCCGACGCGTCCCCGTCCCCGGCGGCCCCCGGCCTGTTCGGCTCCTCGGACCCGAAGTTCGACGGTGTCTTCCGGCAGTCCCTGGCCCTCCTCGCGCAGCACACGGCGGGCGTGGCGTCCCCGAAGCCCGCCGTCGACTGGCTGGCCGGGCAGCAGTGCGCGGACGGCGGCTTCACCGCCTACCGCGCCGACGCCGGCAAGGCGTGCGACGCGAAGACCCCGCTCGACAGCAACGCGACGGCCGCCGCCGTCCAGGCGCTCGCCGCGCTCGGCGGGCACGGCGGCGCCGTGACCAAGGCCGTGGGGTGGCTGAAGTCCACGCAGAACGAGGACGGCGGCTGGGCCTACAACCCCGGCGGCCCGAGCGACGCCAACTCCACCTCGATCGTGATCGGCGCGCTGGCGGCGGCGGGCGAGGACCCCCGGAAGGTGACCTCCAAGCGGGGCGCCTCGGCCTACGACGGGCTCGTCACCTTCGGGCTGGGCTGCGACGTCGACGAGGCGGACCGCGGCGCCTTCGCCTATCAGCCCGACAAGTCCGGCAAGCTCGCCGCCAACGCCGACGCCACGGCCGCGGCCGCCCTCGCCGGGCTCGGCAAGGGCTACGCCGTGCCGCCCGCCGGCAAGGACAACACCGACCCGAAGCCGCTGTCCTGCAAGGGCGACGAGGCCGGGACGTCCGACCCGAAGGCCGCGGCCGACGCGGCGTCCGCGTACCTCGCGCGGGTCATGGACAAGGAGCAGGACGGCCCGCACCTGGTCGCCGCCCAGCCCGGTGCCGACAAGCCCGCCCCCGACTACGGCAACACCGCCGAGGCCGTCATCGCCCTCGCCGCGGGCGGTCACCGCGACGCCGCGGCCAAGCCGCTGAAGTGGCTGGAGCGGAACTCCGCGGCCTGGGCCAGGCAGGCGGGCCCCGCCGCCTACGCCCAGCTCGTCCTCGCCGCGCACGCGGCGGGCGCGGACCCGCGCGACTTCGGCGGCGCGGACCTCGTCTCCCAGCTCACCGCGACGGGCCCGAAGGCGGAGGCCGCCGCCTCGCCCTCGGAGAAGAAGGAGCAGGACGAGAAGAAGGACGAGAAGAAGAAGGACGACAAGGGCCTGGGCGTCTGGTGGGTCGTCGGCGTCTTCTTCGTCGCGAGCGTCGGCGCGGGCTTCCTGCTGAGCGGCCGCAAGAAGAAGAACCAGCTGTGAGGGCCGGGCACCGGTCCCTGGCCGCCCTGCTGCTCGCCGGGATCCTCGCCGCCCTCACCGTCGCGCCCGCCCAGGCGGCGGGCTACCGCTACTGGTCCTTCTGGGAGGGCCAGGGCAAGGAATGGGCGTACGCCACCCAGGGCCCGGCCACCGCGCGTCCCGCCGACGGCGACACCATCGGCTTCCGCTTCGCCATGAGCGAGGACTCGAAGGACGCCGCGAAGCCGCGCACCGCCCCCGACTTCGGGGCGGTGTGCGACCGGACGCCCGCCGAGGACGGCGACAAGCGCGTGGCCGTCGTCCTGGACTTCGGCACGCCCGCCGACGCGCCCGCCGGCGAGACCCCGCCCCCGGCGCGTACGGCGTGCGCGCAGGTCGGCAAGGACGCCGGCGCGGCTGACGCGCTCGCGGCCGCCGCCAAGCCGCTGCGCTACAACTCCGCGGCGCTGCTGTGCGCCATCGCGGGCTACCCGAAGTCGGGCTGCGGTGAGCAGGCGAGCGGCAAGAAGGACACGGAGAGCACGAAGCCGGAGGCCACGTCCTCGAAGTCCTCCGGCGGCGGCCCCTCGGCCGGGCTGATCGGCGGTATCGCCGCCGTGGTCGTCCTCGGCGCCGCCGGGGTGTGGCAGGCCCGCCGCCGCAAGCGCGGATGAGCGCGGGCGTGCGGGGCGAGGGGCCGCGGCCGGTGACACAGGTCCTGCGCGGACCGGGTGGCCGGCTGCCCCGCCGTACCCACCCGGCGGCGGAGGCCGCCCCCGCCGCGCACCGCGCCCACCGCGCCGACGCGCTGCACGCCGGGGCCTGGTGGGTGTGGGCGCTCGGGCTGGCCACCGCCGCGTCGCGCACCACCAACCCCCTGCTGCTCGGGCTGCTCGTCGGGGTCGCCGGCTACGTCGTGGCGGCACGGCGGACGGACGCGCCGTGGGCGCGCTCCTACGGCGCGTTCCTCAAGCTCGGGCTGGCCGTCATCGGCATCCGGCTGGTGTTCGCGGTCGTGCTGGGCTCCCCGATCCCCGGCACGCACATCCTGCTCACCCTCCCGGAAGTGCCGCTCCCGGACTGGGCGCGGGGCGTGCGGATCGGCGGCCGGGTGAGCGCCGAGGGCCTGGTCTTCGCGCTGTACGACGGGCTGAAGCTGGCCACCCTGCTGATCTGCGTCGGCGCGGCCAACGCGCTCGCCAACCCGGCCCGGCTGCTGAAGTCCCTGCCGGGCGCGCTCTACGAGGCGGGCGTCGCGATCGTCGTCGCCATGACCTTCGCCCCGAACCTCGTCTCCGACGTCCAGCGGCTGCGCGCCGCGCGCCGCCTGCGCGGCCGCCCCGACCGCGGCCTCAAGGCCCTGCTCCAGGTGGGGCTGCCGGTGCTGGAGGGCGCGCTGGAGCGTTCGGTGGCGCTGGCCGCGGCGATGGACGCCCGGGGCTACGGCCGCACCGCCCACGTGCCGCCCGCCGTCCGGCACACGACGACGGCGCTGACGCTGGGCGGGCTGCTCGGCGTCTGCGCGGGCACCTACGGCCTGCTCGGTGACGTGGGCGCGGGCTACGGCCTGCCGGTGCTGCTCGCCGGGCTCGCCGCCGCGCTGGCCGGGCTGTGGCTGGGCGGCCGCCGCTCGGTCCGCACGCGCTACCGCCCGGACCGCTGGGGCGTGCGCGCCTGGCTGGTCTCCGGCGCGGGCGTCGCGGTCGCGGCCCTGATGATCCACGCGAACTCCTGCGCGCCCGCCGCCCTCCACCCGCCCGCCGTCCCCCTGACGGCACCCGAACTGCCGCTCTGGCCCGCGGCGTCGGTCCTGCTGGGCCTGATCCCGGCCTTCGCGGCACCGGCCCCCGCCACCCGCACCCCGTCCGAGGAGGACCCGCAGTGATCCGGTTCGAGCAGGTGTCGGTCACGTACGACGACACCGCCGCGCCCGCGCTCGGCGGGGTCGACCTCACCGTGCCCGAGGGCGAGCTGTGCCTGCTCGTCGGCCCGTCCGGGGTCGGCAAGTCGACACTGCTGGGCACGGTCAGCGGGCTCGTACCGCACTTCACCGGCGGCACGCTGCACGGCCGCGTCACCGTCGCGGGCCGCGACACCCGCACGCACAAGCCGCGCGAACTCACCGACGTGGTGGGCACGGTGGGCCAGGATCCGCTGGCCCACTTCGTCACCGACACGGTCGAGGACGAGCTCGCGTACGGCATGGAGTCCCTCGGCGTCGCGCCCGCCGTGATGCGCCGCCGGGTGGAGGAGACCCTGGACCTGCTGGGTCTCGCCACCCTGCGCGACCGGCCGATCGCCACCCTCTCCGGAGGCCAGCAGCAGCGCGTGGCCATCGGCTCGGTGCTGACCACCCACCCGAAGGTGCTGGTGCTCGACGAGCCGACGTCCGCGCTCGACCCGGGCGCGGCGGAGGAGGTGCTGGCCGTGCTCCAGCGCCTCGTCCACGACCTGGGCACGACGGTGCTGATGGCCGAGCACCGCCTGGAGCGTGTGGTGCAGTACGCGGACCGGGTCATCCTGCTGCCCGCGCCCGGCGCGGCACCGGTCGCCGGCGACCCGGCGGAGATCATGGCGGTCTCGCCGGTCCACCCGCCGGTGGTGGCCCTGGGCAAGCTGGCGGGCTGGTCGCCACTGCCTCTGTCGGTACGGGACGCGCGGCGGCGGGCGGGGGCGCTGAAGGAACGTCTCGGCTCGTCCGCGCCCGCCGGGAACACGGAGCCGGCCGCGGCCGGGAAGGAGCGGACGGAGGACGAGCCCCCCGCCCGGATCTCCGGCCTCACCGTCCGCCACGCGCGCCTCACCGCCCTGCGCGACGTCGACCTGACCGTACGGCCCGGCGAGATAACCGCCCTCATGGGCCGTAACGGCGCCGGAAAGTCCACCCTCCTGCGCACCCTCGTCGGCGCCCACCGCCCCACCGGCGGATCCGTGCGCGTCGGCGGCCTGAAGCCGCACGCCACGGCCCCCGCCGAACTCCTGCGCCACGTGGGCCTCGTACCGCAGGAACCGCGCGACCTGCTGTACGCGGACACCGTCGCCGGGGAGTGCGAGGCGGCGGACGGCGACGCGCGGGCCGCGCCCGGCACCTGCCGGGACCTGGTCTCCGAGCTGCTGCCCGGCGTGGCCGACGCGACGCACCCCCGGGACCTCTCCGAGGGCCAGCGCCTCGCGCTCGCGCTCGCCGTGGTGCTGACGGCCCGCCCGCCGCTGATCCTCCTGGACGAGCCGACGCGCGGCCTGGACTACGCGGCGAAGGAGCGCCTGGTGGAGATCCTGCGCGGGCTGGCCGCCGAGGGCCGGGCGATCGTGCTGGCCACGCACGACGTGGAGCTGGCGGCGGAGCTGGCGCACCGGGTCGTCGTGATCGCCGACGGCGAGGTCGTCGCGGACGGCCCGACGGCGGAGGTCGTGGTCGCGTCCCCCGCCTTCGCCCCCCAGGTGGCGAAGATCCTGGCGCCGCTGCCGTGGCTGACGGTCCCGCAGGTGCGCGGTGCGCTGGAAGCTCCGGAGGGGACGGCGTGAAGGGGAACCCCGAGCGGCCGCGCGCGGACCGCCAGGCGCCGGCGGCGGGGTCCGGGTCGCGAGGACGTGCCGGGCGCCCGCGCGGCGTCGACCGTCAGGCGCGAGCCGTCCGCCTCGGCCCGCGTTCCGTCACCGCGCTCGCCCTGATCTCCGCGATCGGCGTCATGGCCTTCGGCTGGCCGCTGCTCGCCGACTCCGCGTCCGGGCTCGCCCACTCCAAGGACGCGCCGTGGCTGTTCGCCGCGCTGCTCCCGCTGCTGCTGGCCGTCGTGGCGGCCACGATCGCCGACACCGGCCTGGACGCGAAGGCCATCGCGATGCTCGGCGTGCTGGCGGCGGCGGGCGCGGCGCTGCGGCCGCTGGGCGCGGGCACGGCCGGGATCGAGCCGATGTTCTTCCTGATGGTCCTCTCGGGCCGGGTCCTGGGCCCGGGCTTCGGCTTCGTGCTGGGCTCGGTCTCGATGTTCGCGTCGGCGCTGCTGACGGGCGGCGTGGGGCCGTGGATGCCGTTCCAGATGCTGGCGATGGGCTGGGTGTCGATGGGCGCGGGCCTGCTCCCGGGCCCGGACCGGCTGCGGGGCCGCGGCGAGGTGCTGCTGCTCGCCGCGTACGGCGCGGTGGCGTCCCTCTGCTACGGCACGGTGATGAACCTCCAGGGCTGGCCGTACATCGGCTCCCTGGCCACGGGCGTCTCCTTCGTCCCCGGAGACCCGCTGCCGGAGAACCTGGGGCGCTTCGTCGCCTACTGCCTGGCGACGTCCCTCGGCTGGGACCTCCCGCGCGCGGTCGTGACGGTCGTCGGCACGCTCGCCCTGGGCCCGACGATCCTGAAGGCGCTGCGGCGCGCGACGCGGCGGGCGGCGTTCGAGGCGCCGGTGGGGTTCACCGGGCCTCTGGGCTAGCGCAGCTCCTTGCCCATCCACACCTCGGCGTAGGGGTTTTCCTCAGGGGTGTTGTAGCGGGGTACGGGGACGAACCCGTGCCGGGCGTACAGCGCGATCGCCTCCACCAGATCCTTCCGGGAGTCCAGCACGATCCGCTCCGCGCCCCACTCCCGGGCGACGCCCTCGGCCGCGGCGAGCAGCGCGGGCGCGGCCCCGAGCCCGCGCACGGCGGGCCGCACGAACATCCGCTTCAACTCGGCGGTCCCGCGCTCCCGGTCGAACCACCGCAGCCCCAGACACCCCGCGGGCTCCCCGTCCCGCCGAGCGATCAGCAGCACCCCGCGGGGCGGGGCGAGATCGTCGTGCGGCTCCTCGGCGACATACCCCTGGACTTCCTCGCGCGTGGTGGTGCGGCCTTCGTGGAGCAGGAACCAGCGATCGGCGATCTCGGTCATGTACTCCCGCATCAGGGCCACGGCCTCAGGGGAACGAACGGACTGCGGGGCGACGGTCCATGCGGTGGTGCTGTTCATGACGGCATGCTCGCACGGGGGGCTTCGGGGGTGCGTGGGGGTTTCACTGCCCCTGCGGCACGGCATGATCCAGCCGCCAGTGGTTACGGAACCGGCTCAGGGCGTCGGCCTCCGCACCCGTGCGCTCCCCCGCCGCGCACGCTTCGCGCCAGGCCGCGTCCAGCTCGGCGCACCGGGCGCAGCCCGCCCCGCGGTCGCTGTTGGCCAGGGCGCGGAACGCGGCCCGCTCCGCGCTCATGGCGAGCCGCAGCGCGTCGGCGGGCACTTCCCATTCGAGTCCCCCGCCGGGCGTGCGCACCCGCACGCGGGAGCCGCGATGGCCGATCACTTGGGCCACTCTGTCCTCCCGCGTATCCACCACGTACGCGCCCACTCGATACGTCACGGTGCCCGTTCCTCCTGCGAGATGCCGCCTGACCTGCTCTTACCGCTACGTAACCGCACGACTGCGCAGAGCGGTACCGTTGGGCGGAGAGCGACACTTGAATCCCTTGAAAGTCCGCAGGCGCACGTGGAGTTGATGGGTATGGCAGAGCGGAAGAACGAGGGCCCGGCCCGGCTGCTGGCCGAGAGCCGCTGGACCTACCGCCAGTTCGCCATGGCGGTCAACCGGCTGGGGACCGAGACCGGCACTCCCGTGAAGTACGACGAGTCGTCCGTGCACCACTGGCTGGGCGGCACCCTGCCGAGGAAGGCCGTACGGCCTCTCGTCCTGGAAGCCCTGGCACGCAGACTGGCCCGCCCCATCACGCACGCCGACGCGGGCTTCCCTCCGGCCGAACGGCAGCCCGCCGAGCCCACGGACACGGTGGAGGGCCTGGTCGACCTCGGACGGCTGGACATGGATCCGTCCCGGCGAGGCGTCCTGGGAGCCGGTCTCTTCTCGGTGGCCCTGACGATCCCGGGCTGGCAGGACGTCGTGGGGCGCGCGGAGGCCGTCCAGGGCGGGCGGGCCGCGCGTATCGGGTGGCCGGAGGTCGACATGGTGGTCGCGATGACGGAGCGCGTGTCGTCCCTCGACGATCAGTTCGGAGGCCGCCACGCCCGCCCCATGGCAGCCGCCTTCGCCGTCAACACCGTGGCCGCGTATCTCCGCGCCGACGCCCCCGACGACGTCCGCAAAGGAATACTGTCAGCCGCCTCCGACCTCTGCTATCTGACGGGGTACATGGCCGTGGACGAGGGATACCACGGGCTCGCGCAGCGCTACTACGTCAAGGCACTGGAGCTGGCCGGCCAGGCGGGCGACCATCTGACCTACTGCACGACGCTCAGGGGGATGAGCGTTCAGGCCGTGGACCTCGGATACGGCCCTCGCGCAAGCAGACTGGCCGACGCGGCCGCCGCGGCGTCACCCCAGGCAGGCCCCCGGATGCGGGCATTCCTCGCCGGGCAGCAGGCCCACGCGGCGGCGCAGTCGGGACACCGCGCCGACGCGCTGCGGTACATCACGGAAGCGGAGATCGCCATGGACAAGGCGGAGTCCAAGGAGAAGGTATTCGGTTCCTACGATCCGTCGTCGCTGCAATATCACGTCAGCCAGGTGCGATACGGGCTGGGCGACGTGCACGGCTCGATCAAGTGCATGCAGGAGGCGGAAGCGCTGCGCTACAGCGTGTACCGCCGGGCCCGCGTCCGCCAGCAGTGCTACCTGGCCGAACGGCAGCTGGAGATCGGACACCTGGAGGCGGCCTGCACCACCTGGCACCGGGTTCTCGACGACTACCCGCTGATGCAGTCCCAACGGTGCGACCAACGGATCGAGATCATGCACTCATTGATCCGCCCCCACCTCAAGAACGCGAAAGCCCGCGAGCTCCACGAGCGCGCGATGACGATAAAGCGGCCGGTGTCCGTGTAGCACCGCGCGGCGAGGAAAGAGGGCGAAACCGACCAGGCCCCGCATTCCCGCGGCTCGCGGCCTACAGCCAGCGGTCGTACCAGGCGCGTATGCGCCGAAGGGCGTCGAGTTGGTGGGCGCGCTCGTCGAGCCCATGGCCCTCGCGGGGATAGACGACAAACTCGTGCTCGACCCCGAAGTGGCGCAGGGCACGATGGAAGTGGATCGCCTGGCCGAGCGGGACGTTGGTGTCCTCCTCGCCGTGCAGGATCAGCACCGGGGTGCGGATCCTAAAGACGTAGGAGATCGGACTGTGCCGGTCGTGCACGTGTGGTCCCGGGCCCTCCCATCCCGTGCTGCCGCCGAGCGCCGCGTCGAGGATCCCCCAGTCGCCGGTCCCGGCCTGCATGCCCCAGTCGCTGATGCCCGCGCCCATCATGGCGGCCTTGAACCGGTCCGTACGGCCTATCGCCCAGGCCGCGACAAAGCCCCCGTGGCTCCATCCGGAGATTCCCAGACGCTCGGGGTCGGCGACCCCCTGTGCCACCAGCAGGTCGATTCCGCGGAGAATGTCGGTCCACTCGTCGCCGCCGACCGCGCCCGCGACCATGGCGGCGAACTCGTGGCCGTGCCCCGAGCCGCCTCGTGGGTTGGGTAAGAAGACCGCGTACCCGGCGGTCGCCAGCCACTGGCCGCAATCGACCGCGTTGAGGGTGAATTCGTCGGCGTAGCGGAAGTAAGGGCCACCATGGACCATGGTGACGAGCGGAAACGGACCGTTTTCCCGGTCCCGGCCGGCAGGCAGGATCAGCAGGCCGTCCAACTGGAGTCCGTCGGACGCCTGGTAGCTGAGGCGCTCCTGAACACCCCAGCGGATCCGGCGCAGTTCCGGGCAGGTGTCGCTGAGCCGGATCAGCGGTCCGCCGATGGGTCCCGCATGGACGTTCTTGGGCTCGTACGCCGTGCTCGCCAGGAGGGCGACGGTTTCCCCGGAGCGGCTCGCGGTGAGCCCGGCGAGCATGCCGGGGGCGGAAGACAACTGCTGGAACCGCAGGGACTCCGGGTGGAGCCGGTACAGCGCGGTATCCAGCCCGTCGGCGAACAGCGCGAGCGGGGGCCCGCCCGCGACCTGCACCAGCTCGGTCGGGCTGACGGACATGCCGACGGTGAGGTCGCGGTGTCCGAGGGCCGGGCCGGTCGCCGGGGGGACGGTGTCGATCACGGCGAGCCCGCCGACCAGGTGCGCGGGGGTCACTGCCAGGTGGGCCAGATGCCAGACACCGTCGTGGTTCCACCAGGCCGGGGACCGCGCCTCGATCCCGACCGGGCCCAGGTCGTGGACGGCCGCCGTGTCCGGGTCGACCAGGTGCAGTTCCGCCGTCATGACGCCGGGGTCGAGTTCGGGGGTGGACCAGCTCAGCACCGCCAGCGGGCCGCCGTCCGGACGCTGGGCCAGCTCGACCGCATGCCGGTCACCGAGGCCGTCCACGGTGCGGAGCACGCCGGTCTCCAGGTCGAGCAGGCGCAGCCGGGTGGCGGGCAGGTGGCGGCCCCAGACCTTGGCGTCGTCGCCCTCGGCTTCCCGGCGCTCGTCCTCGGCGGTGGGTTCGTCCTCGGCGAGCAGGGCGACGGTGCGGCCGTCGAAGAGCGGGCAGTGGTCAAAGATGCCGCCGCGCCAACTGGTCAAGGTCTCGGCCGTGGCGGTCTCCTCGCTGCCATCCGGACGGATCCGCTGGAGCTGGGCGACGCCCTGCTCCTCGCGGTCGGAGGTGAAGAAGAGAGAGGCCGAGTCCGGCGCCCACTTCAGGGCGAGGTCGCCGGCCGTGCCGTCGGTCAGCCTGCGCGGGGATGTGCTGCCGTCGGCGGCGGTGACCCAGACGGACCCGCGCGGACGCCCGCCCCTTCCGCCGTTCGCGACCACTCCGTAGGCGACCAGACGGCCGTTCGGCGAGATGGCCGGTGCCACGGCGGCGGCGGCATCCACCACCAATTCGGCGGTGAGCGGCTCGGTCGGCTCGGGAGCCGGCTGCGGTGCGGGCGGCATACGGACTGCCTTTCGCTCGTCAGTACAGCAAGCGGACATCCTGCCGCACGATCGGGTCGGCGTCAGTCGGATGACCGGCGTCTACAAGAACATGACACGCGGCATCGTCGCGCTGGTCTTCCGCTGCGCTCCCGTAGGCGGCAGCGAACGCACCTCTGACGAGTCCGTCGACATCTCCTGGATGACGCCGGAGGAAGTGGCCTCGGCGATGACGGAGGCGTACGCGCTGCGACTGCTGGACGCCCTCAGCGAAGACGCCCCGCACGTCCGGATCCACGACGGCCGTCGGCTGACACCCGCGTAGCCGGCCGGCCGTTCCAGCCATGTCGTGAAGCGGCCGCCCTCTGAGCAAGGCACCGTCGCCTACGTGAACCACCGCGTCCCTGGCGAGCCCGACGTACGCGTCTTCTACGAGCTGTACGCCGACCGCGCCGCGTTCGACGCCCACGAACGGCAGCCGCACACCCGGCACTTCCTGGAGGAGCGCGAGAAGTTCGTGGCGAAGACCGAGGTGACCTTCCTGGACCGCCTCGACGGGACGGCGTGAGACGCGGCCGCTCCAGGCGGTCCGGCCCCGCCGACGCCCCCAACCCCTGGCAAGGCCATGCCATAAGCTCGGCCCGATGAACGGAATGATCGACTACGGACGGTTCGCGGAACGCCTCAGGAGCGTGATGCCGCGCTGGGGCGACCGCGAGGAGATGTCCGCGGACGAGTTCGCCGCGCACCTCGCCGACACCGCACCGCGGTGGGAGCTCCTGCGCCGCTTCCAGGAGGAGTGGGGCTACGCGGTCCCCGAGGACGCCGTCCCGTGGGAACGCTGGTCGGAGAGCGAGCACCGCGACTACCTGCGCCGCCTGAAGGGCGAGGACGAGGGCGAGGGCGATCCGTTCGACAGCGTCGATCTGAGCCTGCCGGTGCCGGCCGCGCTGGACGAGTGGTGGGAGCTGCCGTTCAACTCCTTCACGCACAGCCCGCGGCTGTACTGGACGAACCCCGAGTACCCCCCGACGCTGCGGCCCGACCCGGGCGGATACGGCGTCGCGGGCGGCCTACCCGACGGCACGGCACTCGTGCCCGCCGGTGCCGACCGCCGGGTGTGCGTGTTCATGGCCGAGTACGAGTACTGCAACGAGTGGGGGTATCCGGCGGCCGAGGCGGCGCTGCCCGACCCCCGGGTGCTGGTCAGCGTCTCCGAGGAGGACTGGGCGCTCCAGGCGGGGTCCCTCTCGGAGTTCTTCCTGCAACTGGCCGTGCAGCGGCTGCCCTCGTACTACGGCTGGACCGTCTGCGGCGACGACGACACCGAGCGGATCGTCGCGTGGGTCCGCGAGGAACTGCCCGAGCTGGGCTTCCAGCCATGGCGTGAACTCGGCCGGCACATCACCGTCTACGGCGCGCCCGACGCGCTCGTCTTCCACGACACCGGCGACGGTGACACGGAGTTGATCGTGCACGGCCGCACCGCGGAGGCACTGGAGGCGCTCGGCGCCCGCATGGGGCTCGACTGGTCCGAGTGCGTCGAGACGCCCCGCGCGGTGGAGGAGGCCCCGAAGCCGATCGCGCTGCTCGCCGGTGACACGGACGAGCACGGCCGCTGGACGGTGCTCTCGGCGTCCGACGACCCCATGGCGTACGACGCCGAGCGGTCCTCGGCGGCCACCTCCGGAAAGGTCACCGTCACCGCTGAGGAGGACGGCGCCCTGCGGGTGCGCCGGGCCGGCGGTGACGCCGCCCCGGTCGTCGGCCACCCGCAGGCCGGACCCGTGACGGCCCTGGCCTGCGTGGAACTCCCGGACGAGGGGCCGCTGATCGCGAGCGGGCACCGCGACGGGACGCTGTACCTGTGGCTGCCGGACTCCGGCGACGAGCCGTGCGAGGTGGCGCGTCAGAGCCCGAAGCTCACGGGGCTCGCGTTGACCACCACCGCCACCGGGCCGGTCCTCGCCGCGTGCTGGCGCGACGACGTGGTCGCGCTGTGGGACGTCACGTCGGGCGAACGCACCGACCTCGACCTCGGCCCCGGCATCACCGGGGTACGGCTGGACGCGGAGATGCGTCTGACGGCCGGCGGGCCGAGCGGGCGCGCCGTCGTCCGGCTCGACGCCGAAGCGCTGTGGCCGGCCCGCGAGTTCATGCTGCGGGTGGTCTCCTTCGAGCACGCGGCCTGTGCCACGGACAGCGACCCGGAGGACGTGCCCCGGCACCTCGCGGGACTGCTGTCGTGGGACGCCGACACCGCGCGGCGCGCGTGCGAGAAACTGGAGGTGCTCCTGGCCCCCGGGGAGGGGCTGTGCTCGGCCGCGGCGCTGGCCTTCGCGTATCTGATGCAGATCGGCGCGGCCGTGGGAGTGGGAGAGCGCCCCTGCCACGTCCGGCGCCGGGCGCTCGGCCTGGCGCTGCGCGTCGTCAGGGCGATGCACGCGGCCGAGGGACACTGGCACACGGTCGCCCTCGACATGCTCGCGGGCCTCGAGCCCGTACTCCCCGACATGCTGGAGGAAGAGGACCCCGCCACGCGTACGGCGGGCGCGCTCTTCGCCGCGGCGCTGCCGGACCAGGACGGGAGCGCCGACGCGCTGCTGCGGGCGCTCGCCGCCGATGACCCCGATCCGGAGACCGCGGCCGCGGCCGCGCTGGCGACGGGCGATGCCACCGCCGCGGACGCCTTGGTCTCGGCCGGCTGGGAGCGGGCCGATGTGGACTGGTTGCCGCTACGGCAGTGACGCCGCGACCTGGCCACGGCCACCCGGGACAGCCCCGCCCTCGCCCGGAAGGACCGCCGCCCGCAGAGCCGCTGAATGCCTCACAGCCGCTGAATGATCGTCCCCGTCGCCAGGCCGCCGCCCGCGCACATCGTGACCAGGGCGAACTCCTTGTCCGCCCGCTCCAGTTCGTGCAGCGCCGTGGTGATCAGCCGGGCGCCCGTCGCCCCTATCGGGTGCCCCAGGGCTATCGCCCCGCCGTTGACGTTGACCTTCTCCAGGTCCTGGTCGAAGACGCGGGCCCAGGACAGCACCACCGACGCGAACGCCTCGTTGATCTCCACCAGGTCGATGTCCTTGAGGGACATGCCGGCCCGGCCGAGGACGGCGCGGGTGGCGTCGATGGGGCCGTCGAGGTGGAAGTGGGGGTCGGCGCCCACGAGGGCCTGGGCCACGACGCGGGCCCGGGGGCGCAGCCTGAGGGCGCGGGCCATGCGCTTGGAGGCCCACATCAGCGCGCAGGCGCCGTCGGATATCTGGGAGGAGTTGCCCGCGGTGTGGACGGCGGTGGGCATGACGGGCTTCAGGCCGCCGAGCGCCTCCATGCTGGTGTCGCGTAACCCCTGGTCGCGGTCGACGAGGCGCCACATGCCCTGCCCGGCGAGCTGCTCCTCCTCGGTCGTCGGCACCTGCACGGCGAAGGTCTCGCGCTTGAAGCGCTCCTCGGACCAGGCGCGGGCGGCGCGTTCCTGGGAGAGCAGGCCGAGCGCGTCGGCGTCCTCGCGGGTGAGGCCGCGTCTGCGGGCGATGCGCTCGGCGGCCTCGAACTGGTTGGGCAGGTCGACGTTCCACTCGTCGGGGAAGGGCTTGCCGGGGCCGTTGCGGGAGCCGCTGCCGATCGGGACGCGCGACATGGACTCGACACCGCAGCCGATACCCACGTCGATGACGCCGCTCGCGATCATGTTGGCGACGAGGTGGTTGGCCTGCTGCGAGGAGCCGCACTGGCAGTCCACGGTGGTCGCGGCGGTCTCGTAGGGCAGGCCCATCGCCAGCCAGGCGGTGCGGGCCGGGTTCATCGACTGCTCGCCGGCGTGGGTGACCGTGCCGCCGACGATCTGCTCGACGCAGTCGGGCTGGATGCCGGTGCGGGCGAGGAGCTCGCGGTAGGTCTCGCCCAGCAGATAGGCGGGGTGGAGATTGGCGAGCGCTCCTCCGCGCTTGCCGATGGGGGTGCGTACGGCTTCGACGATGACGGGTTCCGCGGCCATGGTGGCGTCCTTTCGTGGCATCCGCAGGGCGTCCCGGCGCCCCGGGCTCACGCCTCTCGCTCCTCGGGGCCCGCCGCTGCCGAGCCGGCCCCGGTCCCCCGCCGAACTGGTACGCGTTCTACTTCCGTTCGCAGTCTTATGACTGCTACCCCCGGTACGCAAGGGTGGCGCAACCCCCGGCCCGAGCAACAGATGGCGTTCCCGCCCTTGCCACTCCACGGCCCCCTCATTACCGTCGGGGCACACCTGATGCACCGTCAGGTGTACGGAGGTGGTGACCGATGTCCTGCCCAGCGCTGCCCGAAGGGTTCGACCTCACCGACCCCGGCCTCTACGAACAGCGGGTGCCGTTCCCGGAGTTCGCCGCGCTGCGGCGGACGGCGCCCGTCTGGTGGAACGCCCAGCCGCACGGCATAGCGGGCTTCGACGACGACGGCTACTGGGCGGTCACGCGGTACGAGGACGTCAGGGAGGTCTCCACCCACCCCGAGCTCTTCTCCGCCGCCCTCAACACCTCCATCATCCGCTTCCACGAGCACATCCAGCGCGAACAGATCGACGTGCAGCGGCTCATCATGCTCAACATGGACCCGCCCGAGCACACCCGCGTGCGCCAGATCGTCCAGCGCGGCTTCACCCCGCGCGCGATCCGGGCCCTGGAGGCCGCGCTGCGCGAGCGCGCCCGCGCGATCGTCGCCGAGGCCCGCGAGGGCGGCAGCGGGAACTTCGTCACGGACATCGCCTGCGAACTCCCCCTCCAGGCCATCGCCGAGATCGTCGGCGTCCCCCAGGCCGACCGGGCGCGGATCTTCGACTGGTCCAACAAGATGGTCGCGTACGACGACCCCGAGCTGGCCATCACCGAGGAGGTCGGGGCGACGGCCGCGATGGAGCTCATCTCCTACGCGATGACCCTGGCCGCCGCCCGCAAGGAGTGCCCGGCCGCCGACATCGTCAGCCGGCTGGTGGCCGCGGAGGACGAGGGCAACCTGGCCTCGGAGGAGTTCGGCTTCTTCGTGCTGCTGCTGGCCGTCGCGGGCAACGAGACCACGCGCAACGCCATCAGCCACGGCATGCACGCCTTCCTCACCCACCCCGGGCAGTGGGAGCTCTTCAAGCGCGAGCGGCCCGCGACGACGGCCGACGAGATCGTCCGGTGGGCGACGCCGGTCGTCTCCTTCCAGCGGACGGCGACACGCGACACGGAGCTCGGGGGCGCGAAGATCAAGGCGGGGCAGCGGGTGGGGATCTTCTACGCCTCGGCCAACAACGACCCGGAGGTCTTCGCCCACCCCGAGGTCTTCGACATCACCCGGGACCCCAACCCCCACCTGGGCTTCGGCGGGGGCGGCCCGCACTTCTGCCTGGGCAAGTCGCTGGCCGCGCTGGAGATCGACCTGATCTTCAACGCGATCGCGGACACCCTGCCGGACATCCGGCTCGCCGGTGAGCCACGGCGCCTGAGGTCGGCGTGGCTGAACGGGATCAAGGAACTGCGGGTGCGCTACGCGCCGGACTGATCCATATCTCTGATACAGCGTCAACTTCCTTTACCGCGGCCTGAATCGGTACGTACCAAGACCTTGCCGACGGACACGGGTGGACTTACTCTCGGGTACACCTCCGGGCCAGGCACGTTCGTCACGCCACTCCCCCGCTCGTACGCGGCTCACCGAGAGGACATCGCATGAAGGACGCCCAGGGAAGACCGGTGACGGGACGCGTCAGGTGGCGGAAGTTCGCCGTGCTGGCCGTGCCCGGCCTCGCGGCCACGGCCGCGCTCGCCATCGCGCTCGCGGACGGGGCGCTGGCGGCCTCCTTCGCCGTGTCGGGCCAGCAGTTCAAGGTCAGCGCCAAGAGCCTGGACGGCGACGGCTTCGCGCAGTACGGCGGCGTGGACGGCCAGGTCGGCAAGGACAAGCCCGGCGACCTGCTGCCCGTCGCCATCACGGCCATCAAGAAGGCCGAGCTGAGGAACCTCTGCCAGTCCGTGGTGATCGGCATCCCCTTCATCGGCGATGTCTCGCTGAACCTCAAGGCCGGCGGCGGCAAGGACCCGGTCAAGGCGAAGGACCTGTTCGTGGACGCCACGCAGCTGCGGGGCAACGCCGAGTTCAAGCAGCTCGAGATCGGCCGGGACGCCTCCACGCTCGACAAGGGGCCGAACAACGCGCAGGGCATGCAGGGGCTCTTCGCCCAGCAGGCCGACCATGTGACCATCAACGATCTCCAGCAGGTCGCCTGGGCGACCAACGCCGCGACGTTCACCCTCTCCGGCCTGAGCATGGACATCGCCAAGGGCAAGCGGGAGTGCTTCTGACGTGGCGGTCGGCGTCGAGTCCGGCCGCCCGCCACGCCACCCCTGGCTGGCCTGGCGCCGCTGGCGCAAGGGACGCCCCTTCTGGGGCGGCCTGTTCGCCACCCTGGCCGGCCTGGAGATCTGTGCCATTCCGCTCGCCCCGCTGAAGATCATGCTGCACCAGGGGATCGCGGGCATCCCGTCGGTCCTGATGGGCCTGGTCATGGTCCTGATGGGCCTCAGCGCGTGGTTCGCCCCGCAGTACCGCACGCTCGCCGGGATCGTGACCGTCATGGTCGCCGCCGCCGCGCTCGTCATGTCCAACCTCGGCGGCTTCCTGATCGGCACGCTCATGGGCGTGGTCGGCGGCGGCATGATCTTCGCCTGGCAGCCGTTGCCGGCACAGTCGGAGCCGGAAGAGAGCGCGCTTCCGGGCGCGGGCCCGGGGCCGCCCGCCGATGAGCTCGACGGCCGGTACGGCGGCCCGGACGATGCCACGCCCGGGGACCCTGAGCCGTCTCAGGGACCGGCGGCCGACCGGCCTCGTGGCGGTCCGGGCACGCGCCCCGCCGGGCCCGGGCCGGACGTCCGGCCCGGATCGCCCCCGGCCCCGCCGGGCCACCCCCCGGCCGGGCCCGCGCCCGGCGCCCGGTCCGGGCCGGACGACGCCCCGCCCTCGCCCCCGCACCCGCCGGAGCGCCCCGCGCCCCGGCCACCCGCCGGGCCCAGCCCCGAGATCAAGCCCTGGGCCCCCGCCGAGCCGTCACCCGGCACCGGCCCCGGGCAGCACGTCGATCACCGTCCCCGTCCGCACCTTCCGCACCAGAGGAGTTCCGATGACCGCTCGTAGATCCCGCACTCGCGCCCTGCTCGCGTCCGGCGCCGGACTCGCCCTCGCCTCAGGGCTCGCCCTCACCGGTTCCGCGGGCGCGCACACTGCCGACGCCGGGTCGACGACCGTCGCCCCCGCCGGTCACTACTTCGCGGCCACGCTCAACGGGAAGGCCACCTTCAAGCTCGGCCCGGTGCTCGTCACGTGCGCGGTCTCCGGCTCGCAGCCCACCGCGGGCGGCGGCGACGCCAACAACCAGATACCCGCCGCCCCCGCCAACCACAACGACGCGGGCCCGGTCGTCAGCGGCATCAACTCGCCCACGTATTCCTCGTGCACCACCAGTCAGGCGGGCGTGAGCGCGACCGTCACCACGTCCGGCACCTGGAGCGTGGCCATGCAGTACGGCACGCCGGCGACGGCCACCCTCTCCATCCCCACCGGCGGCCTGGTCGTGCAGACCAGCGGGCTGGTCAGCTGCACGGTGACCGCGGCGCCCGACGCGTCCGTGGACCTCGCGGCCACTTTCGACAACGGCGCGCCGTCGCAGCTCGTCGTCACCGACGGCGCGGCTCCGGTGAAGGTCACCGGCGGCTTCGGCTGCCCGACGGCCACCACGTCGTCGCTCTTCAACGCCACGTACGACATCACGGACGCGACCGACGCGTCCTCGCAGATCACGGTGAACAGCTGACCCGCACCGCCTCAACGACCGGCGCGGGGCCGGGGGTTCAGCCCGTGCTCCGCGCCGGTTCCGTCGGCTCCGGGGCGGCCAGCGTGTCGCTCGCGCTCCGCGCCCCCGGCACCTTGCCCAGGGCCTTCCGGCCCGGCCCGGTCAGCACGTACTGGACGGCGAAGCCCGCGGTGACCACGAACGCGCCGCCGACCGCGTCCAGGACGTAGTGGTTGGCGGTGCCGACGATGACGGAGAAGGTCATCAGCGGATAGAGCATGCCCAGCCACCTCATCCACCCCCTGGGCGCCACCGCGGCGATCACGATGCCGCACCACAGGGACCAGCCGATGTGGAGCGAGGGCATGGCCGCGTACTGGTTGGACAGCTCGGTGAGCGCGCCGAAGTCGGGGTGGGAGAGGTCCTGCGGGCCGTTGGCGGTGTCGATGAAGCCGCGGCCCGGCATCAGGCGCGGCGGGGCCAGCGGGTAGGCCCAGAAGCCGACGAGCGCCATCAGCGTGGCGATGGACAGGGCCGTGCGGGCCCAGCGGTAGGTGCCCGGGCGGCGCACGTAGAGATAGACCAGCAGCGAGACCGGCACCAGGAAGTGGAAGGTGCCGTAGTAGTAGTCCATGCTGTCGGTGAGCCAGCCGACGCTCGCCACGAAGTGGTTGAAGCGGTGCTCGATGTCGATGTGCAGGAACTCCTCGGCGCCGAGGATCTGCCGGCCGTGGGATTCCGCGAGGGAGCGCTCGTCGGGCGCGCTGCCGCGGATGTAGGAGTAGGCGAAATAGCCGACCCGTATCAGCATCAGCTCCAGGAAGACGTTCGGCCGGGACAGCGGCCGTTTCCAGAAGCGGAGCAGCGGCACCCAGGAGAAGCGCCCCGGCTGCGGCTCGGTGGCCGCCGTCGGCTCCGGCCGGTCCCACAGCGGTGACGTCCGCGGGAGGAAGGGCACCGCGCAGGCCGCGATGAGCGCGGCGAGCAGCGGCGCGTTGTCGCCGACGGGCCGCAGCACGGGGTTGTCGGGCATGAGGACCGTGCTGGTCAGCGTCATCACGAGGACGATCAGCACCGGCCATACGAGCCGGTCGGCGCGGCGCTTGCCGACCCGGCCGACGACGGCGAGCAGGATCCACAGCTGCTGGTGCTGCCAGGCGGTGGGCGAGACGGCGACCGCGACGCAGCCGGTGAGGGCGGTGGCCAGGAGCAGCTGGCCGTCGAGGGCGTAGCGGGCGGCGCGGCGCAGGCCGAGCGCGATGACGGCGACGGCGAGCAGGCCGTAGAGGGTGAGTTCGGCGGGGCCGCGCAGGCCGATACGCAGCAGCAGGCCGTGCAGCGACTGATTGGCGAGGCCGTCGGGCGCGTCGCCGAGGCCGGCCCCGGCGATGTGGTGGATCCAGTACGTCCACGAGTCGTCCGGCATGGTCACCCAGGCCACGGCCGTGCCGGCGGCGAAGGTGAGGCCGGAGGTGACGGCGGCGCGGCGGCGCCCGGTCAGCCGGAGCAGCGCGGCGAAGAGCAGCACGGCGGGCTGGAGCGCGGCGGCGAGGCCGACGAGCACGCCGGGGAGGACGCCGGAGCCGCGGGCCAGGCGCGGCAGGCAGCAGGCGAGGACCACCAGCAGCACCGGGATGATGCTGGTCTGGCCGAGGGTGAAGGTGTTGCGCACGGGCAGCGACAGCACGGCCAGGATGATCGCCGCGGGGGCCGCGAGGAGGGCGGTGCGGCGGCTGACCGGGGCGGGGAGCGAGCGGGCGGCGACCAGGGCGAGCGCGACGACGAGCAGGAGGGTGCCCAGCGTCCAGCCGATGCCGAGGCTGTGCTCGGCGGCCTTGGTCAGCGGTTTGAGCACGAGGCCGGCGAAGGGGGTGCCGGTGAACTTGTCGGTGTCGTACAGCGAGCCCTTCACATGGAGGACACCGTTGTCACCGATCCAGCGTTCGAGGTCGGTCAGGCGCCGCTCCGGGGGGAGCCGCAGCACCACCGCGGCCTGACGGACGGCCAGCACGCCCGCGAGCAGCCACAACAGCCCCAGGGCCAGGCCCGTTCGCGACCTCGACGCCGGGAGGCTCCCCAGCCCGGCCCGCTGTGCATTCGCCACGCCCCGCCACTCCTCCGGTCGCCCAGCCAGGTCACCCTCGTAGGGCTGTTTGAGACCTTACTGAGTCCTGAAGAGCAGACGCAGGTCACCCCCGCGTCACCTGACAAGGTCCCACAACTGGCCGAATCCGTACGGCTGGCGGCGCGTTGTCGGCCACATGCCGGGGCGCTTCACCGCCGCGGATCGTGATCCCGTTTCGCCGGGCCGTTGTGGGGCTGTTCCGAGTCGGAGCCGCACAGTTCCGCGTTGAGTTCCGTCACGAGCCGGTGGAGGTCGGTGGGGCGGTCCTTGGACCACCAGTCGCCCAGGAGTTCGGCGAGTGACTCCTCGCGGGCGCGGAAGAGGCGTCCGGCGACCTCGCGGCCCTCGGGGGTGAGGATCAGCGGGAGTCCTTCGCGTACGGCGAGGCCGCGGGTCTCCAACTGCCGTGCGGCCTCGGTGATGATCCGCAAGGGGATGTCGACGCGCTCGGCGAGCAGGGCGGGCTCGGCGGAGCCGTACCGGTTCATGCGCAGCAGCATCCAGCTCGCGGCGGGGTGGAGGTCGAGGCCCGCCCGTTCGGTGATCTCCTCGTAGACCCGGCGCTTGCCCTCGCGGCTGCCGAGGAGGGAGAGCGCGCGGGCGCACTCCTCGCGGGAGGTGCGCTCGACGGGGTTGCTGGAGAGGACCTCGCTGGTGTCGGGGGCGGTGACGCTGCCCCGCAGCGGCTCCTCCCGCAGGAGGAAGGCGAGGGCGAAGGCCACGAGGACGGCGGGGACCGCGTAGAGGAAGACGTCGGTGATCGACGCGGAGTAGGCGTCGAGCACCCCGGCCCGCGGCCCGGGGGGCAGCGCGGCGACCGCGCGCGGGTCGGCCTTGAGGCGCTCCGGGGTGAGGCCGGGCGGCAGGTGCGCGCCGGCGAGGGCGTCGGCGATGCGGGGGCCGAGCATGCCGGTGAAGATCGTGCCGAAGACGGAGACGCCGAAGGAGGCGCCGATGGACCGGAAGAAGGTGGCGCCGGAGGTAGCGACGCCGAGGTCCTCGTAGCCCACGGCGTTCTGCACGATGAGCACGAGCACCTGCATGACGAGGCCGAGCCCGAAGCCGAACACGAAGAAACAGCCGCTCATCTCCGCCGTGCTGCTGGCCGGATCCAGCCGGTGCAGCAGGAGGAGGCCGACGGCGGTCAGCCCGGTGCCGGCGATGGGGAAGACCTTGTAGCGGCCGGTGCGGCTGACGATCTGTCCGGAGCCGGTGGAGGAGATCAGCATGCCCGCCACCATCGGCAGCATGTGCACGCCCGACAGGGTGGGCGAGACGCCCTGCACGACCTGGAGGAAGGTCGGCAGATAGGTCATGGAGCCGAACATCGCGAAGCCGACGACGAAGCCGATCACGGAGCAGAGCGAGAAGGTCCGGATCCGGAACAGCTTCAGCGGCAGCACGGGCTCCGCGGCGCGGCGCTCCACGAGCACGAACGGCACCAGCAGCGCCACGCCCAGCACCCCGAGGCCGATGACCTGCCAGGACGACCAGGAGTAGGTGACGCCGCCGAGCGAGGTCATCAGCACCAGGCAGGTGGCGACGGCCGCGATGAGGAAGGTGCCGAGGTAGTCGATGCGGTGCGGGGTGCGGCGGACCGGGATGTGCAGGACGGCGGCGATCACGCCGAGCGCGACGACGCCGATGGGCAGGTTGATGTAGAAGACCCAGCGCCAGCTCAGGTGGTCGACGAAGAGGCCGCCGAGCAGCGGGCCGAGCACGCTCGTACCGCCGAAGACGGCGCCGAACAGCCCTTGGTAGCGGCCGCGGTCGCGCGGCGGCACGATGTCGCCGACGATCGCCATCGACAGCACCATCAGCCCGCCGCCGCCCAGTCCTTGCAGGGCGCGGAAGGCGATGAGCTCGCCCATCCCCTGGGCGAGCCCGCACAGCGCGGAGCCGATCAGGAAGATGACGATGGCCGTCTGGAAGAGCTTCTTGCGCCCGTACTGGTCGCCGAGCTTGCCCCACAGCGGGGTCGCGGCCGTGGACGCGAGAAGATAGGCGGTGACGACCCAGGAGAGGTGGTCGAGGCCGCCGAGGTCGCTGACGATCGTGGGCAGCGCGGTGGAGACGATCGTCTGGTCCAGGGCCGCCAGCAGCATGCCGAGCAGCAGCGCGCCGATCGCGACGAGCACGGTGCGCCGGGGCTGTCCCTCGCCGGGTACGGGCACAGGCTCCGCGGCGGCCACGGAGGGGCCCGGGGTCTCGTCCGCCATGCGCTGGCTCCTGGGTGCGACTCGGATGGCGCTCGGGTGCGGCCGCCCGGTCCGGGCGGCCGGCGCGTGTTCCCGTTCCATCGTCTTCCGGATCGGGCCGCCCGGCTCCCCGGGGTAGGCCATTGGCAGCTCATGGCCGGCGCGAGCACTGCCGCGATCAAGGCTGGACCTGGGCTGTTGGAGTTCCGCACGACTTTTTGTATCGTTAAGGAACAAAGTGGCTCCGCTCGTATTCCCTGACCGGCGGGCGGAGCCGCTTGTCTTCCTCCCGCGCCCTGGAGTCGCCGATGCCGGCCAACGCCCCCACCCCGACCACCCTGACGGCCCGCGCCCTCCTCCTGGACATGGACGGCACGATCGTCAACTCCGACGCCGTGGTCGAGCGCTGCTGGCGGGCCTGGGCCGACGAGCAGGGCCTGGACGCGGAAGCGGTGATGAAGGTCGTGCACGGCCGCCAGGGGTACGCGACCATGGCCGTCCTGCTCCCGGACCGCCCCATGGAGCTGAACCACGCCGACAACCGCCGCATGCTCGCGGCCGAGACCGCCGACGTCGACGGCGTCGTGCCGGTCCCCGGCGCCCCGGCCTTCATGGCCGCCCTCGCCGCCCTGCCGCACGCCCTGGTCACCTCCGCCGACCGCGGCCTCGCCGAGGCCCGCATGGGCGCGGCCGGGCTCCCGATGCCGCGGGTGCGGGTCACCGCGGAGTCCGTGGGCGCGAGCAAGCCGGACCCCGAGGGCTTCCTCAAGGGCGCCGCGCACCTCGGCTTCGACCCCGTCGACTGCGTCGTCTTCGAGGACTCCGAGGCGGGCATCGCGGCGGGCAAGGCGGCCGGCATGCGCGTCGTGGGCGTGGGCCCCCGCGCGGCGGCCCACGGCCCCGATGTGGCGGTCCCGGACCTCACGCACGTACGGGTGGAGGCCCTCGCGGAGGGCGGGATCGTCCTGCACGTCGGGAAGTGAGCGGTTTTCCCCCGGCCTGCCCCTGAAGGCAGGATGAGGGCGTGACCACGAACGCCGCGTCCCGTCCGCACCCCGACCTGCTCGCGGCGAAGGCGCTGGTCTACGACCCGAGCGGGTTCACCTGCTCCGCGCCGGCACCCGAGGCCGAGAGCGCGGAGTACGGGGCGTGCGCGTTCACCCTGGACGGGCGCTCCGTCAGGTTCCGCGCGGCGAAGACCACGCCGGCCAAGGCCGGTCAGTTCGTCACGGTGTGGAAGCGGTCCCCGGGCGGACCGATCCGGCCCTTCGACGCGGCGGACCCCGTCGATCTCTTCGTCATCAGCACCCGCGACGACCACGGCTTCGGCCAGTTCGTCCTCCCGCGCGAGGCGCTCCGCGAACGGGACATCGTCTCGACCGACGGCACCGGCGGGAAGCGGGCCTTCCGCGTCTATCCGCCGTGGGTCACCCCACCGAACCGCCAGGCGCGCGGCACGCAGGCGTGGCAGGTGAACTACTTCCTGCCGATACCGCAGGACGCACCGGCCGACGTGGCCCGGAGCAGGGCGCTCTTCCGGGGGTAGGGACGGCGCCCCGGAAAACGGCGGCGGCAGCGCCGCGCGTGGGGAGTGAAGGGCCTACCGGCGCGGCGAGAAGTTCAGGACCATCTCGCATTCCAGCGCGGCCGCCAGCCGTTGAAGTACGGGAATGGTGGGGACCACCTTCCCGGACTCGACCCGCGAAATGAACGCCTGCCCGGTCCCCGCGCGGGCCGCGAGCTCCACCTGCGAGAGCCCCAGCGCCACCCGCCGGGCACGCACGAGATCGGCGGCGATCAACACGTGTCCTGGCTGTAGCGCGGCAGTTCGCCCGTGTCGATGACCCAATCGCCGATGGCGATCCGGTCGCCGAACACGTAAGGAACGCGGGCCTCGTACACGGCGTTCCCCTCCCGGACCCCGATGACCCAGTGATGCACACAAGTGCCGTCGCGCGGGTCGACGATCAGGTAGTGCGGAATGCCGAGCCGCGGATAGTGGTGGAGCTTGCTCTCGTAGTCGTTCTCAGGGTTCGAGGGGGAGACGATCTCGACGGCGGCGAGGAGCGCACGGGGACTGATGGCGCTGTCCGTGTCCATGGCCGCCTCAGGGAGGACGAGAACGTCAGGGCGGCGCAGCTGCCCGAGGCCCGCTTCCTCGATGTCACCGGAGGTCGTGGCCACGACGCCCTCCGGCAATTGCGGCTGAAGCTGACGCTCGATGCGCAAGGCCGCCAGGTCGTGGCGGCCCGCCGGGCTCATCATCATGATGATCTGGCCGTCACTGATCTCGACGTGGGGACTGAACGGCGGGGGCGGCGTGAAGTGCTCGGCGAAAGCACGCAGGTGCTTGTAGATCTCTTGCTGCGCAGGGGTCGCCATATCCGCAGTGTATGACGAAATCGTCATGGCGGGGCCGTCGAAGCCGAGGCGCCCCCGGCTGCCGAAAAAAGAACGGCACCACAGCCCGGCACCCCCATAAGGTGAGCCCCTTCGCCATCGAAAGGGCTCAGCCATGGAAACCACCGAACGCGTCGGACCGCCCCTCACCGGTGGTGAGCGGGAGACCCTGCGGGCCTTTCTCGACTTCCATCGCGCCACGCTCGCCATGAAGTGCGACGGCCTCTCCGACGAGGATCTGCGCCGCCGGTCGATGCCGCCCTCGGCCCTGACGCTCCTCGGGCTCGTGCGGCACATGGCGGAGGTCGAGCGCACGTGGTTCCGCCGGGTGATGGGCGGTGAGGAGGACATCCCCCTGGTCTGGTCCGCCGAGGGCGACTACCAGGCGGCCTACGACGCGAGCTCCGCCACCCGCCAGGAAGCCTTCGCCGCCTGGCAGGCGGAGGTGGAGCACGCGCGCCGCGTCGAGAAGGCCGCGGAATCCCTCGATGTGACGGGCTATCAGCCCCGCTGGGGCGCGGACGTCTCGCTCCGCCTGGTGATGCTCCACCTCATCCACGAGTACGCCCGCCACAACGGCCACGCGGACTTCCTGCGCGAGGGCATCGACGGCACGGTGGGGGCCTGAGAGCGGGCCCCGTCAGCCCGCCACCGCCTCGTAGAGGCTGAAGCCCGCCAGAGCCAGCATCACCAGGGCCGCGATCTTCGTGATCAGGGCCAGGGGGACGTACTTCATCAGCGTGCGGCCGCCCACGATGCCCAGGCCGGCCACCGCCCACAGGCCCAGCGTCGCGCCCACGCCCACCGAGACGGGGTCGTCGTAGCGGGCGGCGAGATTCGCGGTCATGATCTGGGTGAGGTCGCCGAACTCCGCGACCAGGATCAGCGTGAAGCCCGCGCCGGAGACCTTCCAGAAGGACTGGTCGGCGGGCTTGGCGATCTCCTCCTCACCGTCGTCCTTCTTGAAGAGGAGCACGGCCGCGCCCGCGAGGAAGGCGAGGCCGACGATCACCTGGAGGATCCGGTGCGGGAGCAGGGTCAGCAGGCTGCCCGCGGCGATCGCCAGAACGACGTGCACGAGGAAGGCGGCCGCGACGCCCGCGAAGACGTACGAGGCGCGGTAGCGGGTGCCGAGCATCAGGGAGGCGAGGGCCGTCTTGTCGGGGAGCTCGGCAAGGAAGATCACGCCGAAGACCAGGGCGGCGACGGTGAAGCTGAACACAGGGGATTCCTCGGTAGGTGGGACCGCCGTACCGAGAGACCTGCGGGAATTCAGGGGTCGCTTCGGCACGGCAGCGTCATGGACACTGCGGCCGAAGGTCTCGCTGGCCTACGGAAGACTTCCGTCTGCCTCCGGGCGCCGGCTGGTGTGACCCAGCAGTATGTCGACGGTCCGGCGAAGAGCTACTCCCCTTCTGCTCCGTTCAGGGTACGCGATGCGCCGCGGAATCGTCTCAGGCCGTACCACCGGGGCCCGCCCCGGGACGGCTCCCGGTGCAGCACCCCGCGCGCGATCAGCTCCAGCGTGACGGCGACCGCCACCGCCTGCACGGCCATGAGCGCGACCAGGACGAACAGCTGCACCGCCCCCGCGAGCGTCGGTGACGCCCCGCCCAGCAGCATGCCCACGAAGGCGCCCGGGAGTGTGACGAGCCCCACCGTGCGCGTCTGGTCCAGGCCCGGCAGCAGCGCGTCGGAGGCCGCGGGGCGGGCGATCTCCAGCCGCGCCTCGCGGTCGAGCAGGCCGAGCGCCAGCCCCGCCTCCACCTCGCCGTGCCGGACGCGCAGCTCGTCCAGCCCGCGCCGCCCGGCGAGGACGGTGGCCGTCAGCGCGCCGCCGATGAGAATGCCCGCGATGGGGATCAGGGCGACGCCCGTGAGCGGGACGAGCCCGGTGAGCAGCAGTGTGACCACCACCGGCAGCACTCCCGCGCCGATCGGCACGGCCGCCCACCACCAGGTGGCGTTGTCCGTGACGCGGCGCCCGGCCGTCCGTACGGCCACGGCGAACATCAGCAGGACGAAGCACAGCAGCAGCGGCAGGGCGTGGACCACCCAGCCGATCAGCGCGGAGACGGCGGCCAGTTGGACGGCGGCGCGCAGGCCGGCGACGGCGATCGCGCGGGCATAGCCGCGCTCCTGCCCGTCGGCCAGCCGGGCGAGGGCGGCGACCCCCGTGGTGGCGAGGAGCAGGACGGCGAGGACCACGCCGAGAGTGGTGTTGACGGGCAGGAGGGCTGCGGCGGCGAGCACGCCTCACCTTAGGCGGCGGGCCGCGGATTCCACGGCCGGTGCCACGGGTGGCGTCGTTCCCGCACCACCGCCGGGCCGCGGTGTGCTCAGGTGCCGGACGGGCCGGGAAGCGAGCGCTGTCCTCATGTGCCGGACGAGCCGGTAAGCGGCTGACGCGAGCGCGCGGCGGCAGCCCGCCGCCGGGCCGAACTCCCGTCACCCGCCCGGCCGATGATGCTCAGCCAGGATCAACTTCACGTTCGCAACCCCTTGCGTTGACATGATCGCGTCGTCACGCTGTTACCTGGCCAACACCCCCCGGAAACCGGCCGTCGCCACCATGGCCGCACCCCAGTGGCCATCGCCCCCCACCAAGGGAGTTCCCATGCCCGGAATGCGCATCTTCACTTCCCCGCGCCGCGTCTACGCGCGTCGCGCGGCCGTCGCCGGCGGGCTCGCCGCGCTCGTCGGTTCGCTCGTCCTCAACGGACCCGCCGCCCAGGCCGCGCCCCCGGCCCCGGCGGACGCCGCGACGGCCCGGGCGTATCTGGGCGAGCTCACCGTGCAGCCCGAGGGGACGATGGACGGCTACAGCCGCGCCAAGTTCCCGCACTGGATCACGCAGCACGGGGAGTGCAACACCCGCGAGGTCGTCCTCCAGCGCGACGGTGACGGCGTGAAGCAGGACGCCAAGTGCGCGGCGGTGTCCGGCACCTGGCACTCCGCCTACGACGGGGCGACCTGGACCGACGCGCAGAGCGTCGACATCGACCACATCGTGCCGCTCGCGCAGGCGTGGCGCTCGGGCGCCGCCAAGTGGACGACGGCCCAGCGGCAGGCGTTCGCCAACGACCTGACCCGGCCTCAGCTGATCGCGGTCACCGACCGGGTGAACCAGGCGAAGGGCGACAAGGACCCGGCGCAGTGGATGCCGCCGCTGAAGTCCTACGGGTGCACGTACGTGGAGATGTGGGTGACGGTGAAGCACTACTACAAGCTGAGCGTGGACTCCGCGGAGAAGAACGCGATGGAGAAGGTGCTGAGCGGCTGCTGACGGCCGCGGCCCTCACCGCCGCCCCGCGAAGCCGAACCACGCCGCGACCCCGTGGACGACAGCGATGAGTCGCCGCATGCGGACTCCTTTTCACAGCAGGGAAGTTGAGGACCGACCGAGGACTTCCCCACCCCGTGCGGCGCCACGCGCGGTTCACTCGGAAGGGGTAAGTCAACCACCACGCGTGGACCCGCTTCCGGTGAACCGCGGAATCCGTTCGACGTGCTCCGACCCGCCGCCATGATGGGCCGACCTTGTCGCCCTCGGCCCCCGGGAGAGCACTGTGGCGCACCATGCGATAGCCGTCGTCGGAGCGGGCCCGCGCGGGTCCGGCGTGCTGGAGCGGATCTGCGCCTCGGCGCCCGAACTCGCCCCGGACGCGCGGCTGACGATCCATATGGTCGACCCCGCGCCGCCGGGGGCGGGGAGCGTCTGGCGCGTCGACCAGCCCGCGGAGCTGCTGATGAACACCGTGGCCGCGCAGGTCACGGTGTTCACCGACGACAGCGTGGAGTGCGCCGGCCCGATACGCCCGGGGCCGAGCCTGCACGCGTGGGCGGGCGGGAGCCTCGGCCCGGACGACTATCCGACGCGCGCGTGCTACGGGCGCTATCTGGCGTGGGCCTTCGCGCGGACGGTGCGGACGGCGCCGGAGAACGTGACGGTCCGGGTGCACCGGGCGAAGGCCGTACGCCTGACGGACGAGCGGCCGCCGTTCCAGCGCCTGACCCTCGACAGCGGCCGCACGCTGCGCGGGCTGGCCGCCGTGGTCCTCGCCCAGGGGCACCTGCCCGCGGTCGCGAGCGGGGAGGAGGCCCGGCTCGCCGCGCACGCCGCCCGCCACGGGCTGCGGCACGTCCCGCCCGCCAACCCCGCCGACGTCGATCTCGACGGCGTCCGCCCCGGCGAGGCCGTGCTCCTGCGCGGCCTGGGGCTGAACTTCTTCGACCACCTCGCGCTGCTCACGACCGGCCGGGGCGGCACCTTCGCCGCGCGCGACGGCGGGCTCGTCTACCGCCCGTCGGGCCGGGAGCCCCGGCTGTACGCGGGATCGCGGCGCGGCGTGCCGTACCAGGCGCGCGGCGACAACCAGAAGGGCGCGTCCGCCCGGCACACCCCGCTGCTGCTGACGCCGCAGGTCATCGACGGGTTCCGCAAGCGCGCGGCGTCCGGTGACGCGCCGGACTTCCTGGCCGAGGTCTGGCCGCTGGTGGCCACCGAGGTCGAGGCGGTGCACTACGCGACGCTGCTCGCGGGCCGCGGGCTGCCCGTCGCCCGGTTCCGCGAGCGCTTCCTCGCGGCGGCGCTCGCCCGGGACCCCGAGGGCGTACGGGAGGTGCTCGACGGCTTCGGCGTCGCACCCGCCGACCGCTGGGACTGGACGGCACTGGCCCGGCCGTACGGCGACCGGCGCTTCGAGGGGCGGCGGGACTTCCGCGCCTGGCTGCTGGCGCATCTGCGTGAGGACGCGGCACGGGCCCGCGCGGGCAATGTCGGCGGCCCGGTCAAGGCGGCGCTGGACGTGCTGCGCGACCTGCGCAACGAGCTGCGGCAGATCGTCGACCACGGCGGGCTGGCCGGCGCCTCGCACCGGGAGCACCTCGACGGCTGGTACACGCCGCTGAACGCCTTCCTGTCGATCGGCCCGCCCCGCCGCCGCGTCGAGGAGACGGCCGCGCTGATCGAGGCGGGCGTGCTGGAGGTGCTGGGTCCGGGGCTGGAGGTGACGACGGGCGCGCCGGGCGCCTTCACCGCGCGCTCGGCGGTGGTGCCCGGCTCCGCCGTGTCCGTGACGACCGTCATCGAGGCGCGGTTACCTACGCCGGACGTGCGGCGCACCGGGGACGCCCTGCTGGCCGGGCTGCTGCGGACCGGCCAGTGCCGGGCGCACCGGGTGGGCGGCCATGTCACGGGCGGCCTGGACGTCACGCCGAGCCCGTACCGGCTGATCGACGCGCGGGGGCGGGCGCACCCGCGCCGGTTCGCGGTGGGCGTGCCGACGGAAGGGGTGCGCTGGGTGACGGCGGCGGGCGCCCGTCCGGGGGTGAATTCGGTGACGCTCGCGGACGCCGACGCGGTGGCGCGGGCCGTGCTGCGGACGTGTCGTGGGCGGTCATCGGAGGTGACATCACAAGAGCTTGAACTTGCAAGTATCGATTAGGTGTACCTAACCTGTGCTCCTCGGCGTTCCTGTCCCCGACACGAGGAGCACTTCCGCGATGCCCCCCACCACCGCTTCCCCCACGTCCGCCGGCACCGCCGCCGTCGGCACGGCCCAGGCCCTGACGCTCACCGACCGGCTCGACGCCGCCCGCCCGTACGTCCTCTCGGCGTTCCGCGTCGTGGTCGGCCTGCTCTTCGCCTGCCACGGCGCCGCGTCCCTCTTCGGCGTGCTCGGCGGCGCCGCGGGCGTCGGCGGCACGATCGCGGCGGGCACCTGGCCCGGCTGGTACGCGGCCGCCATCCAGCTCGTCGGGGGCGTCCTCGTGCTGCTGGGCGTCGGCACCCGCAGCGCGGCCCTGATCTCCTCCGGCTCGATGGCGTACGCATACTTCGACGTGCACCAGAGCATGGCCCTGTGGCCGATCCAGAACGGCGGCGAGGCGTCCGCGATGTTCGCGTGGGCGTTCCTGCTGCTCGTCTTCACCGGCCCCGGGGCCCTCTCCCTGGACCGGGTCCTGCGCCGCACGCGCTGACCCGGCCACGCCCCGGATCCGGCTGACCTCGCCGTCGATCCGCGGGCCGGATCCTCCGCGCCACCGCTATGCGGCGGTGTCCTCGATCGCCGGACGGGCTCGTCCTCGGCTGAACCCGGCCAGGGACGAGCCCGTCCGGCGAGGGCGCCCGGCCCCGGGCCGCCGTCCACGCAACACCCCACACCGGTGCAACTCCGGCACGTGATTCAAACAACATCACCGGCCCCGCGCTCATGTCACAGGAGTCCCAGGCGTACGCTGTGCGGTTGTGAAGGCCGCCCCTGCCGCTCCCCTGCGACGTCGCGGCGGGGGACCGTACCGGGAGATCAGGACGTGCTGGAGCAGTTGGGGGCCTTGGCCGACACCCCATGGATGTATGTGATCGTCGGGATCTCCGTGCTCCTCGACGTCTTCCTGCCCGTGCTGCCCAGCGGCGTGCTGGTGATCACCGCCGCCACCACGGCCGCGGGCTCCGCGGCCGACGCGGTCGGTGACGCGGCACACGGCCACGCGGGCTTCCCCGAGATGTTCGCACTCGTGATGTGCGCGGCGACCGCCTCGGTGCTCGGCGACATGGTCGCCTACCGCCTCGCCTGGCGTGGCGGCGACCGCTTCGACCGCGCCATCGCCCGCTCCCGCCGCCTCACCGCCGCCCAGGCCAAGCTCGGCACGGCGCTGCTGCGCGGCGGCGGCCCGCTCGTGGTCGTCGCCCGGTTCGCGCCCGCCGGCCGGTCGGTCGTCAGCCTCGGCGCGGGCGTCATGCACCGCAGGGTGGCGGAATTCCTCCCCTGGTCGGCGCTGGCGGGGCTGACCTGGGCGGCGTACAGCGTGAGCCTGGGCTACTTCGGCGGGCAGTGGCTGGGCGCCACCTGGCTCGGCACGGCCGTCTCCTTCTTCGCCCTCTTCGCGGCCGGGCTCGGCGCCGCGTTCGTGGTGAAGCACCCACGCCGGCGTGAGGCACAGGCGCGGTAGGGACCGTTACGGCACCGGCCGTACGCGGCCACGCCGCCCGGCCGAGGCGGGCCTTCCGCATCGGTACGAGCGTGCTTACGCCGCCCCCGCGAGCGTTCTCCTCATGAGCGGGCACCCCGCGGCGGGACGCTCCCGCGGGGCCTCCGCCGCGCTCAGAGCTTGGTCAGCTTGGTGTACGGGCCGGGGATGCGCTCCTGCCGGGAGGCGAAGTCGACGAGCACGGCGACGTCCTCCTCGACACCGATGACCCGGCCGAGGCCGTAGCGGTCGTGGGTCACCCGGTCCCCCACGGTGAAGTGCTTCACCGGGACGGGTGCGGCGGGAGCATTGAAGGGGCTGGTGGGCAGGAACCGTCGGTGCGCTGCTGGCTTCGTCATTGTCCTCAGTATGCGCCCTCCGCGGGCGGGCGGCGCCCGGGAACGGCACAGCGGCCCGGCTCCACGGGGAACCGGACCGCTGGACGATCATCCGCCGGAGGTCACCGGGACCTCGGCCGGATCAGTGGACCTTGGTGAAGGCGTCCTTGTCGAAGGCCGTCAGACCGTTGGCCCACAGCGCGTTGACACGGCTCTTCTCCTGCGCGTTCGGGTAGGGGTTGGTGCAGGACGGGCCGGGGCCGCCACCGGACATCAACTCGCTGCACGGGCCCTGGTAGTGGTCGGGCAGGCCCAGCACGTGCCCGGTCTCGTGGGCGGTGACGCGGGTGGAGTCGTACTGCTGGTTCTGCTGGTAGTCGAGGAAGATGTAGCCGCGCCCGTGGCCGTCGGTCTGGGCGTACGAGCCGCGGGAGTCGTTGCCCTCGTAGTACGAGAAGTCGGCGTTGCCGCCGGCTCTGAGCTGGACGTTCCGGACGGAGCTGTTCCAGATCTGCGCCGCGTTCGCTATCTCCTGCTGGAAGCTGGGCGCGTTGCTGGGGTCGTAGGTGACCGTGACGGTCTTCAGGCCGGGCGACTTGGCGGCCTTGGCCTTCGCGGACTTCATCACGGCCTCGAAGAACGCCTTGTTGCCGGCCTGCTCGGCCGCCGAGCCGACGTACGACGACCGGGTGACCGCGTGCGAGCCTTCGGCCGCGGTCGCCGCGGTGGCGGGGACGGACAGCGCCGCCGCCAGACCGAGGCCGAGGGCAGCCGAGAGCACCATGGTGGAGCGATTCATGTGGGGGACTCCATTCGTTCCGAGAGCCCCGGCCGCTGGTGGTGGGCCGGCCGGAGCGCGTCGGTGAACTGTTGGTCCCGGGCAGTCTCTGACGAGTTATCAGTGATACGGATGATGCCAATTGGCCATAGCTCCGTCCAATCACCTACCCTGCCCCCGATGTGCCTGGTGTGACATGCGAGGTGCAGTTATGCTCCCCCCGTGGAGCTCGAGGTCAGGCATCTGCGCGCGCTTTGCGCCATTGCCGACACCGGAAGTGTGCGGAAGGCCGCGCTCCGGCTCGGCATGACACAACCCTCCCTCACCACCCAACTCCGGCGTATCGAGAGTGCCGTCGGCGGTCTCCTCTTCACCCGCGGCCAGACGGGCAGCCACCCCACGCCGCTCGGCCACACCGTGCTGCTGCGCGCGCGGCCCATCGTCGCCGAGATGTCGGCCCTGGTGACGGCCGCCCGAAATGCCGCTGTCCGCACGGGCGGTGAGCGGCTGCGGGTGGGCAGCGTCGGCAGCCGGGTGGTGACGGGGTGGCTGCGCCGCCTCCACGAGCGACTGCCCGATACGGATATCACCATCCATATAGAGGTATCGGCGAACACGCTGCTCCAACTGCTCGCCACCCATCAGCTCGACGTCGCCTTCGTGCACGAGACCGAGGGCTTCCCGCTGGACGTGCCCGGCGGCATCGAGCGGCGCGTGCTCACCGCGCGGGAGCCGAGGTTCGTCGCCCTCGCCGCCGGGCACCCCGCCGCGGGGCGGCCGGTGGTGAAGCTCGCCGAACTCGCCGACGACTCCTGGATCGTGGACCCGACCGCCGACCACGAGTGGGCCGCGCTGTGCCGGGCCTTCGCGGGGATCGGCCTCGACCCCCGGCTGATCCACGTCCGTGACAACGCCACCGCCGCGGACCTGGTCGCCTCCGGCGAGGCCGTACGCCCCTGCCAGCCCACGGCCGAACCGGCCCCCGGCACGGTCGTCCGCCCCCTGCACGGCGACCCCCTGACCACCGAACTCTCCCTGGCCGCCCGCGCCTGCGCCCTCCCCCTGCCCGAACTGGACGCGCTCTTCACCGACCTGGAGGCGGCCTACACGGAGGCGGCGTCCCGGAGCGCGGCCTACAGCACATGGCTGGACACGAGGGGCTTCCCACTCCTCCGCGGCTGACCCCCGCGCGCCGGCCGACAGGGCCGCACCTGACGGCCACGCCTGCCCTGCCCCGCGGCGCGGCGAACCACCCTTGACAGGCTGGAGCACGTCGCGGAGTTCCTCCGCGACGGCAGAGTCGCCCCGGAGCGCGGTGTCGACCGCCGGATCTTCGCGGCCACGACGGCTCCCTTCGAGTTTGGTCAACTACGTCATCGACCTCATGGAGAGGGCCAGGCCGCGATCCTTATGAGGAAGCGGCCGGCGTTGCCGTCATCCGGAGATGCCGAAGGCCCCCAGCCAGATCGACTGGGGGCCTTCGCGCTGGTGGGCACAGACGGATTTGAACCGCCGACATCTGCTTTGTAAGCGCGTTCCGATCAGTCCGCCTACCAGCGCCAACCGGAACCGCAGGTCAATGACCAGCGAAAACGCATCACGCGCGATCACTCAAGATCACGGGCTGTCGCGGCCTCATGTGTACTGAATGTGTACCGCGTCGCTGCTGGATGTCGCAGGCCCCGCACGCCTCGGCAGAGGGGCAGCCAGGACGGTCAAAGGTCTAGGCTCTGCTGCCATGGTCGAGGCATTCGTCAGCAGTGACGAACACCCTGCATGCGGCATCTGCCCGTCGCGCCGGTTCCCTCTCGGAGAGTTCGACGTAGCGGAGCGTCCGTCACGCGAGTTCCCGTTCAACCCGTCCGACGGCCATCGGTACACGGCGGCCGGCGTGCCTGTGTGCGTGCATCCGGAGAAGGTCGGGATGCCGCCCGGGAAGTACGCCACCGATGGCACAGCAATCGCCCCCGAGCTTCGGTTGCCGGACGACATCACCGACCTGGACCCGTACCTGCACGACCTGATGCACAGCGCGGCGCCCGGAGTGCTCGAAGGTCTCATCGAGCGAGCCGTCCAGGAGATCCCCCGTGCGTTCCCGGAAGTGGACGCCGTCCAGGCGCTACGCCGTGCGCTCAGTTAGCTAGCCGACCGTGGCGAATCCGGGGGCGAATGAACGTCCCCCGTCCTTGATACCGAGCGGTTCGTACTTCGCGATCACGGCGGACCTGCGCTTCGCCGTCTCCGCCTTGCCGAACCAGAACCGTTCGTTCACCGGTCCCCAAGCCGCCCGGTACACCTGGTGCGTGTAGTCGCCGTGGTCCCAACCGCCGATCTCTTCGCGGTCAGTGGCATGCACGAACTTGATCCCAGTGCGCTCCTGCACACGGCTGAGCACCGTGAACTGAGCGGCCAAAGCGTGGATCATCTCGTCGACGGGGATGGACACGGGCACCTCGGCAGCGCACTCGTCGCCGTCCGTCATCTCGTAGACGGCCGACTTGATCGCCATCGCCCGCAGGGCTTCCGGGAAGAGCGGGACGGTGTCCTTCTCCACATCGAAACCGTCGACGAGGGCATAGCCGGTGAAGCTCTGCCAGTCTTTGTCATACTTCGCGCACCCTGTGCGCAGGCGCTCGAACTCCGGGTCGGCCTCAATGGCCGACAGGACCTGTCGGGCCCGCGCCGCTACCTTTTCAGGGGCGGGGCGGACAAGGGTTGAGGTCATCGCGTCACCCTCCTTCTGGTTGCTTGCCTTGCCGACCCGTCTGGCTGGAACTCCCCAGGCCCAACCGGACGGGAGTCTCAGTGGTGGGGAGCCGTAGCAGCGAAGGCCCACGACAACAGGACCCACAAGAGCCCGTACAGCACGAGGACAGCGGCCCACTGCCTCATGCCGACACGCCCACTCTGGGCTGGCCGCGACGCCGCTCTCTGCTGGTGCAGGTGGAGCACTCGCACGGTGGATATTGGCCAGTGATGGCTACATCGACGGGCTTGACCGTGTGCTCTTCCTTGATCACGGTCTCCTGTCCGGTTTCCTGGGTGATCCGGTAGACCATCAACGTCATAGCCACTTCGCAGCCCTTCCGTCCCGCCATCTATGCCAGTGGCCATAGGTGTACTGGCGTGGACGGATACCGCGCGGCGACCGTCAAGGCGTCACTTCGGCGTCACTCGTTGGTCAAAGGCAGTGACCAACTGTCGCCGCCGCCTTACTGTCGAAGACGTGGCCGAACCCAACACGATTCTTCGCGCCGTCAGGATCAGCCTGCGCATGTCTCAGGACGACCTGGCGCTAGCGATACGCCATGCCGGAAAGGAAGTCGGCGAGCCGAACGACTGCGCCAAGCGCAACGTGCAGCGATGGGAGTCCGGGAAGGTCGGCATGCCCAGGCCCGTTTACGTCCGGTCCCTGGAGCGCGTTACGGGGTTACCGATCGAAGCCCTAGGGTTCGCCATACCGGTGCCGAACACCCGGACGACGAACACGGCCGTGCCGAGCGTTCACGGACCGGTGCAAGCAGAGGTGGTAGAGGTGGGAGCCATATCAGCCCCAGGAGGTGCTGTCCCCATGCCCAAGCACAATGATCACGGCACCCTGTCGGGCATCTGGCTGTCACGGTACGAGTACCACTCGTCCGGCCGGGGATCCGACTTCACCGGCGAACACTTCGTCGTGATCCTCCAGCACGGCAACAAGCTCACGGCGCGATCTCTGCCGCAAGGTTCCTCCAACCCTGACTCACCACTCACTCTCGATCTGACCGTTGACGGAAATGTCGTCACGGGGACGTGGAGGGAGGAGACGGCCCAGGACGGCTACTACGCCGGGGCGGTCTACCACGGGGCGATTCAGCTGCTGGTCGAACCCACTGGCCGGAAGATGACCGGGAAGTGGGTCGGCTTCGGCAAGGACTTTGACGTGAACACCGGCCCATGGGAACTGGTTTTCAAGGACGCGTCCACGTCGAAGGCCATCATGGAGACCTTCAACCACAGGCCATGAGCACCGGCCCCAACCGATTCACGCCGCTCTGGGACCGACACTTCTCGCGGCTCTGAAACCCGTACAGAACCCCGGGTGCTATGCCTACCGACCGGGAAGAACACCGGGGAGGGGGGCACCCCCCAGGGGTCGCGCGGTGGGGGGGGGGGGGGGGGGGGGGGGGGGGGGGGGGGGGGGGGGGGGGGGGGGGGGGGGGGGGGGGGGGGGGGGGGGGGGGGGGGGGGGGGGGG
>NZ_JBVHLW010000002.1:0-62036 GCF_055558795.1 Streptomyces sp. NPDC025618
CCCCCCCCCCCCCCCCCCCCCCCCCCCCCCCCCCCCCCCCCCCCCCCCCCCCCCCCCCCCCCCCCCCCCCCCCCCCCCCCCCCCCCCCCGCCCCCGGCATCCCCCTCCCCCGGGCGGCCAGTTCGCCCCTGCCACCTCATGAAGGGTTCACCTCATGTCCCACTGGGACTTCATCATCGTCGCCCGCACCCGCGCCGAGCTGATCGCCGACGGCGACCTCATCGAGATCCCCTGGATGGTCTCGAACCCCGCCGGCCTGAAGCTGCCCGTCGCCTTCACCCGCGCCGCCTGGGACGCCGTCATGGACGGGATCGGTGCCGAGCGGTGGCCCACGGTGCCCGATGCCCTCGTCGAGACCTTTCTCGAAGAGCGCGCCAACCGCATCCTCACCGCAGCTGTAAAGGCCGTCGCCGACGGCCCCGGCAGGCATCGCCGAGTCGCCTTCGACGTGCCGCTGTACGGCGTGACCCTCCTCCTCCAGGTCAGCCGTGGCGACGACAGCGAACCGGTCTTCACCGTCCTGACGCCCGACGAGGGCTGATCCACCCCGCCATCTACCGTGCGGCCGCCCGGCTGCGGTCGCACCCGAAGGAGTCAAGCATGGACATCACCACCCCCGGTGGGCTCACCACCGGCCCGGCCGGCGGCTGCTCCTACAGCATGTGCTGGAACGCCGCCACCCGCGTCCTGATCAACCTGGCCAACCCGCGCATACCGGGGTCGCAGGACCTGCGGATGGGCGCCTACTGCCTGCCCTGCATGGACAAGAAGATCGCGCCCGCCGAACAGGTCGCGCAGATGGAGGCGAAGGCGATGCGCTTCGGCGACCTGAACCCGCTCCTTCCCTTGCCCGACAACCACTGGATGGTGCGCGAGTTCACCGAAGAGGAGGCAGCCGAGCTGACCGCGATCCGCAACGGCGAGCTGCTGTGCACCTACCAGCGAATCGGTGAGTGGACATGGAGCAGCACGTCATGACGAGCAGCACGGAAGACCGTGACAGGCCGGACTGGGCGGCCATGGGCCCCGCCGACTTCGATGCGGCAGTTCCTAACGAGCTTCACGTCCCCGCCGCCGCACGCATCTTCGCCGTCTCCGACCGCTTCGGAACCAGCGCCCTCTTCGGTGACGAGCCGCCCCCGGCCCGCACGGCGCCAAGGAAACCCGCGTCCACCGACAGCAGCGACGCTCAACCCTCCTTGTTCTAAGCCCCGCTCGGCGGGCTGCCCGCCACGGGCAGCCCGCCCCTCCTCGAAATGGAACTCCGTGACCTCGCCCATCGCCGACACTCGGCCGCGTATCAGCGTCGCCGACGCCCAGCACGTCGAAGCTCAGGCCATCGCCACCGTCCGGGCTGGCCCTCATGGTCGCTGACACCCTGCACGCCATGTACAACGACGCGGTCTACCTCGTCTTCTACCGGGACGACTACGACCGCCCCGAGCTCGCGGGCCTCCGCGACGTCGAAGGCCGGACCGTGTGCGACCTCACCGGCGACCGTATCCCGGCGGCCCTGAACGACGGCGATCTTCGTGCCGCGTGGGGCTCCCTCGACCCCCAGAACACCAAGGATCTCCAGCATCTCATCGCCCTGATGGACTCGTTGGGCGGCGAGTTCGACGACCTCCGCGAAGAGCTGTGTCATTACGGCGACGCCGAGTGGACACAGTGTCTGCCGCTGTCGCCCCATGCCACCGTCGGCGGGCCGAGAACCGCAGGCCCGCGCCACCTGCGCCCCTACGGCACCCACCACGCTGACATCAGCGCCGCCCTGTGACCCAGCCGGCCGCGAAGCAGCCCTGCTTCCTCCCGATGAATCACTGCTGAATTCCACGACGCCAAGGACCCTGCATTGAACAGCACTTCGCCCGGCCAGCTCCACACGCCGAGCCAAGCACCGCACCGGTGCCATTCCTTCATGCCTTCGGAAGCGGTGGCATCGGAGCTGGAGGCCCGCGCCGCCATACGCGACATGTGGATGTACGGCTCTCCGCGCTGCGCTCTCACACGCTACGCCGAGGCGGCCGGCCGCCTCGCCGACAGCACAAGCCAGAACGCCCCGTTGTAACGCGACGCCCCGCTCTAATCCGACCGTTGCCGGGGGCTCCCCGGTGACGCCCTGCCCATGCGAGAGATCATGCCGCTCTACATCCCGCCGTCTGTCGCGCCCCGCGACGAGTTCGACATGTACGCCGTCCGCCTCGACCTCGGCTCCTGGTCCTACGCCCTGGACGACGTCGGCCTCGTCTACGGCCCCGGCTGGTTCCCCTTCCACCGGCACGTCGAACGAACCGAGCTGGACCCCTGCGCCCCGCTGCTGCCCCGCTCGGTACCGACCGGCAAGACCGCGCCCGTGCGGGTCCGCATCTCACCGGACGTGGAACACCGCTCCTGGCGCAACGAGTACGTCCGGCTCCAGCCCATCGACCACCGCGTGCAGGCACACATGAACCTGTACGTCTGCGGTAGCGGCTCGGGCGCCGTGATCCGGCGCGCCGTCGTCGAGATCAACCTGCGGAACCTGGACGTGACCGTCCCCGCCCTGTGCCCGCCGGCGCTCCGGCACCAGGCGGCCGTCAAGGGGCGCCGCGTTCTGGATCTGGTGATGAACGCGCGCATCGAGCGCCGCCGCGGTCTTTCCGCACCGGCGGGTGTGCTCGCCCCGGGGCTACGTGAACCGGGCAGCGCCGAGTCCGGCTCACCCCTTTGAACCACGTGCTGGCTGCACCCTGCGGTGCAGCCAGCCCCGGCACGAACGCACTGCTGCGCGGCCGTCGTCTCGGCGACGGCCCGCGTGGCTCCACGGAGATGTGATGAACGAAGAGCAGGAGCAGCACGATGCCGAGCAGGGGAAGGAGGAAGGCCGACCGCCTCTGGGCGAGGTGGTGGAGTTTTTCGGGTTCCGGTACGACCTGCGCGGCTTCGAGGTCGGCACGATGGGCGAGTACTGGCAGGCCCAACGGCTCCCGTGGCTCCGCGACTCGCTCGTCACCGACAACGACGGCGACGGCGACTTCCGGACCAGGCGCGACGCTATTACGTGCTGCACCCGGGAAGCCTGGTACAAGGCTCTGTCGGTCCGGTATCCGGTGCTGTACGGCCCGCACCGGTTCTCGACCGAGCCCGTGGTCGAGGTCCTGGAGCCGGGGTACGAGCGGGTCATCTGGATGGGGTGCGAGTGGCGCCTGTACGCCCCCAAGCTCGGCGGGAAGAGGCTGTGGCGCATTCGCCCGAACGGCATGTCCTACGACAGCACCTACGGCCACTCCCGCGCCTACCACATGCACATGATTCGCGGCGGTTCGCTCGCCTACGCCTTGGACCCGCAGACGATCCGCCTGCTCGGCACAGCGCCGCACACGGTCCCGTGCGTGATGTGCCAACCGGGAGAGCCGGGCTGGCACGAAGGGCCACGCCTCAAGGTCCGGGTCGGCCTCGCCGGCCGCCCGGAGGTTGACGAACCGCTGTGTCTGTACCACGTGTTCAACTACTACGTGCCGCGGGAGGAGGAGCACCGCCTCTACGACATGGAAGGGGCATGGATGCCGTGGCGGGACCTGCTGCATGACTGGATGTACGAGGACGCCGAGGCCGCCGAGGCAGGCCAGGAGGTACCCGGTGTCCGTCGGCGGTGGCTGGCCTTCCTCTCCGAGGTCGATGCGGGGCTGAGGGAGCCGGTGTTGCACAAAAAGCCCATGCGCGGCGGGCTGCCCGGCCTGCCCGTTCCGCCTTCTCCCAGCGCGTGGTCGGGAGCTTCGGAGACGCAGGGCCTTTGGTAGCGGGCGGCTGGCCGCTCAACTCTGGGCGCTCGGCGCCCACTTCACCCCGATCTCTTCCCAAACCCGCCACCGACCACGTGACATAGGTCACCATTCCGGAGTGGATGCCCACCCCGAAAGGTACTAGAATATTGCCATAAGAAAGAGGGGGAACGGCCTCCGACAGAACCGAAGGGACTCTGAAGATGATCACCACCCTGGCCCCCAACGAGGCACTGGCGGCGCTCGGAGTCCAGGCTCCGCCCTGCGGGGAGTGCGAGGACGGCGTCCTCCACTACTGCGACGGCCCGTACGCGATGGTCCGCGAGTGCGAGACCTGCCAGGGGTACGGCACCTACCTGGAGTGCCCCCACTGCCGCGGCGGGGCCATCGGCGACGGTGGCTGCCTGACCTGCGACGGCGCCGGGTTCCTCTACTGACTTCAAATATGTACCTGTCTATCGAATGGAGTTGTTATGCCTCTCGGTGACGAGCTCGCCCAGAGCGCCCTGGAGACCGGCACCCGCACCGGGTGCCGGATCACCGGCGACGACCGGCTACAGCTGGCCATCCACCTGCCGGACGACGGCGTGCTGCACTTCGAACGCCCCCAGGCCGGCGGCCCCTCCGACTGGCGGGTCGCGGAATTCCTCAGCCCCGGCGGCGGATGCCTCTTCGACGAGCCGATCGGCTACGACCACGGGCAGGCCCTCGACCTGCTCGCCGCGAAGCGGGCCTCCGGATGACGTCTCCCGCGCCCCCTCGGCCACGCCACCGGGCGGGCGCCCCCCGCCGACACCGCCCGCCGATCGCGCTCGCCGCCCTTGCCACCCTCGCACTGGCGGCCCTCGCCGCGCCGTTCACCACCGTCTACCGGGGCGTCAACGAGGGCATCACCATCGGCCAGCCGGGCTACCAGATCGGCTTCGAGTGGCGCGGCGACGTCGGGTTCTTCGCCGACCTCGACGGCGCCGACCGCGACCAGCCCCACCCCTAACCCCCTCTCCGGCCCCGTGCAACCACGAGGCCGGGCTTTGATCCACTACGCACCACGGAGTACACGATGAGCCTCTCCCACGACCGCGACGAGCGGGCCGCCCGCATCGCCCTGACCGAGGCAGCAGCGCCCCAGAGCCTGCGCTTCCCCCCGGATACGTCCGCGGCCGAGCTGGTCGCCGTCATGGCCGACCTCGCCGGCTCCGGCACCCAGCGGTCGAAGCTGTTCGCGAGCGTCCTCGGCTACGACGGGTACCGCGCCTTGGACGAGGGCTGGAAGGCCGGTGCCCGCTACATCATCCCCACGGATGCCGAGTGGCCACAGGCTCTCGCCGGACTTGGCGACCAGGCTCCTCTGGGGCTGTGGGTTCGCGGCGACGCCCGGCTCGCCGACGCCGCAGAGAAGGCCGTCGCCATGGCCGGAAGCATGGCAGCCAGCGACTACGGCAGGTACGCCGCCACACGCTTGTCCGAAGAGCTCGCGCACCTTGGCTACAACGTCGTCGCGGCGGCTTCCGCACCCGGCAGCAGCATCGGCGCAGCCGCCCTGCGTGGCTGCACGGCCGGCGGCGGCACGCCGATCGGCGTCCTGTCCGGCGGCATCACCGGCCGCGCCACCCCGCCGGTGCAGCGCATGCGGGACAACATCCTCGGCAGCGGCGGGCTCCTGGTGAGCGTCTACGGGCCCGGCACGCTCACCAGCCTTGCGAAGAGCGTCGAGCGCACGACCCTCTTGGCTGCCCTCTCGCAGGCCGTGACCCTCGTGGAGGGGCACTCCCTGAAATGGGAAGTCGCCGCCCGCGCCGCCGAACGATTCGATCGCGCGCTGCTCGCCGTGCCGGGTCCGATCACCTCCCAGCTGTCCGACTTGCCGAACGAGCTGATCCGCACCACCCGGGCCACGGCCGTGACCAGCGCGACGAACATCGCGGCCCGCGCCGCGACCCGCCCCTGACCGCACCGTTCGAAAGGGGAGTTCGATGTCCAGCACAGTCAGCCGATACGGCTTCATCGTCAATGACGTCGTATGCCTTGCCTCGCCCGGCTCGAAGGCCGAGGAGCGCCTGGTGGGCCGCGTCACCGGCTTCGTCACGGTGGCCTTCGAAGGCGAGCCGCTGGTGATGGTGAGCTGGCTCGCAATGACCCAGCCGAAGGGATACCGGCCCAGTGAACTGGCCCACTCTGATGCACTCTGCCCGGAGTTTAAATATGTATCTGTCTATGCACGTGCTAAGTTTGGCGACGTCAACGGCACTGGCACGGCCCTGACACCCAACAGACCTCCGGCGAGCTAAGCGAACCCCCCGCGCCCAGCCCGCCGGACCGGCCCGTCCGATACGGGCCACCCCTCCGGCCGGGACCCGCACCCCCACGCGGGTCCCGGCCCACCCATGGAGCACCACATGCCAACCACCCAGCAGGCCGAGTACGAAGCCCTGATCGCCGAGCGATACGGGCGCCCACTGGCGGCCATCCTCGAAGAGCAGTACCCCCCGGTCGCCGGCCTCCTCAAGGAACGACGCCGCCGACTCGCCCCGCTGCCCCCGACCCGGCGACCGTCCGTGCCACCGGAGCCGGACCCGTACTGGGCCGAGCACCGCGCCGTCCTCGAAGCCGCCATCCAGCCCCGACGAAGGACATCGCGGTGACCGAGGAGCAGTTCCGCCGACAGGTCCGCCAGGTCGCCGCGATGCGCGGATGGACCCTCGCCTACCACACCCACAACTCGCAACGCTCCGATGCAGGTTGGCCGGACGAGGTGTTCGGGCACCCGCACGCGGGCCGCGTCCTGTTCGTGGAACTCAAGACGGACAAGGGCCGCATACGCCCCGCACAGCGCGAATGGCTCCAGCACCTGGCCGCCTGCGGCCTCGAAGCGACCCTGTGGCGGCCCCGCGACATGCGGCTCATCGTCGACACGCTCGCCCCCAACGGGCCGCGCGCCGAACTCCCCGAAGATCTCCGACCGAAGAGGACCCTGCCGTGACCCACACCGACGACACCCCCGCCCGCGGCCTCAAGCCCAGCCCGGAGCAGTGGTGCAAGGCGTGCGACAGCTACGTCAACCCCATCACCTACACCTGCCGCTGCAACAACTCCTAACCGCACAACCGGAGATCACCGTGAACGGCACTTCCCGCGACACCGCCCCCGTCCTCGCCACGACGCGCCCGCCGGTGCGCGAGCAGTGCCCCACCTGCCTCCACCGCGCCCCGGCGGGCCAGCCGACCGCCGAGGACCTTGCCGTGATCGCCCGCCTGGCCAACGTCCTGTGCGAAGACCTCGCCGACGGCCCCTGGCGCATCGCAGCCGCCATCCGCGGCATCGCCGAAACCTCGCTCCACCACACGAAGAGGAACAGCTGATGTACGTCCGATTCGAGCCCCTGCCCGCTGAACGCCGTAGCCAGTGGGCCTACGACGTAGCAGACGAACTCCGGCAGCGCACGGGCGAATGGGCATGCATCGCCGACAACGAAAACCCCAACCGCGCCAGCAACCTCGCGCACCGCATCCGCAGCGGCCAGGTAGCCGCCTTCCGCCCTGTCGGAACCTTCGAGGCCAGGTCGCGCACCATCGAGGACGGCACCGCCTGCGTGTACGCCCGCCACATCGACACCCAGCCCCCCGGGGAGTGCTCTTCGTGATCAACGCCCCGCTGGAGGCTGCGCAGGTCCCGGACGGAACCGCGCTCCTCACCTTCAACAACGCCTACCGGCAGGCCAAGGACGCTGGCGTGCCCTTCGTCGCCGTCGCATACCGAAGCCGTAAGGAAAGCGGCGTCCGGAGGGGCTGGGCAGTCACAACCGACTTGCTCACCGCCGCCTCGGATTGGCCCCCACCGTCGTACGAGCCGCTGTGGCGGGACGCGCTGTGCCGCCTTGCGCTGGACGACACCGTCGCCGGAGGGTCCGGCGGCTCCACGGAATACACCGTGCTCTGGGGCATACGCGACCATGCCACCGCCCGCGCCCTCGCTGCCGCGTTTCACGCCGCTCTGTACGGCCAGACGCAGGCGCTCAGCAACGTCGCCTCCACAGGCGCGCCCTGACCAACCCGCACACCCAACCGACCGGCCTCGGCTCTTCCCTGCCCGCCGGTCACCTGTGCTACCGACCTCGGAGTCCATCATCAACAGCAAGCAGAAGAAGACCCTGACCGCCGTCGGCTGCGCGACCCTCATAGCCGCCGCCTCCACCGCCTGCGGCACCACCGGCAGCACGACCCCCGAGGCCAAGGTCAAGAAGGCGTTCTACGCACTCGGGCAGCAGAAGGCCCTGTCCGCGGACGTGCACTTCGATGCGGACGCCGACACGATCTACAACGCCCTTCGTGGCGAAGAAGACTTCGAGCGCCGCGACGCCGACATGCTCGCCGAGCTGAAGCTGTCCTACCAGGTGGCCTACGACAAGCCCCTCAAGGACATCGGCCCCGACGACCAGGACAGTGCGCGCGCCGCGTTCGCGATCAGCCGTAACGGCGGCAAGCCCATGGTCGAAGTCCGTGCCATCGGCGGCAAGAAGCTCTACGCCCGAGCCGACCTGAAGTCCCTGGCCGCCATGTCCCACGACCCCGGCAAGCCGGACTTCGACGCGCTGGCCCGCAAGGCCGAGCAGCTGCCGCCGTCCATGGACGGGCTCAAGAACGCGCTGCGCGGCGAGTGGGTCGTCCTCGACACCGATGCCTTCCAGGACAGTCCGTCCACGAGCGACCGCCTGGACGCGAAGACCCAGCAGCAGGTCCTCCGGGCCGTGGGCAAGGCCCTCGGGGACAACGCGAAGTACAAGGATGCTCCCGCTCGTGACGGCGCCGACCATGTGAAGGTCACCGTGCCAGCGAAGAAGGCGGTGAAGGAACTCGCCGACAGTCTCAAGCCGCTGGCCGACAAGCTCGGCGCGAAGGGCGACAAGCTGTCCCGCGACCTGGACGACGTCCCCGACCAGGACGTCACCGTGGACGTCGCCATCAAGAACGGCACAGTCTCCGGCCTGACCGTCGACCTCGCCCAGTTCGACAAGAAGCTCAAGGGCGAACTGCCGCTCACCTTCGGCATCCACGCCGACGCGCCCACCGTCGAAGCGCCCTCCGGTGCCAAGGAGTTCAACCCCAGGGACATCTTCGGCGCCTACATGCTCGCCGACCGCAAGGACGGCACGACCATGCCCATCTGACACCGGCCCGACCGGAACCGGCCGCCAGCACCCGCCGGCCACCCGGGACCGCCCTGTTGACCCACGTGAGGCCAGGGGCAGCGCACACCGCGCCGCCCCTGGCCTCACCCCGTACTCACGCCCAAGGAGCAGCCGCACATGATCGTCCGCCTCGACACCCGGTGGGAGGTCAACCCCGACACCTGGGCCAAGGCCGCCGGCATGGACCCGGCCCGGTGCTTCCCCGAGTTCCCCTGGTACCTCAGCGACGGCCTCGCGTACATCCCCATGCTCGACGTCACAGACGCACGCCTCCGCAAGTACGCCGTCGACTACCTTCCCGACCAGCTCGACGGGATAGCCCGCTTCACCATGGGCTTCTCCATCCACGTCGACGCCGACGTGTGGATCCGCGCCCGAGCCGAGGGTTCCGGGCTCCGGCCGAACGCCGAGGACTGCGGCTACACGGCCCCCGTGCCCGCACCACACGGTCGTGCCCGCGCCGATCTAGCGCAGCACATCGCCGAAGAACTCTTCAACAAGACCATGTCCATCGAGTCCGCAGCGACCATGACCGTGCTCACCCCGTTCCACCGCACGTACACACCCGAGCAGTTGCGCGCCGCTCTCTAACGACCAAGAAGCCTTGCCGGGTTGGATGTTGCGCTGGTTGCGCACCCGACCGTTCATCAATATCAAGAGAATGAGAGAGACCATGTCCAACGCCTCGCGCACAGCATCTGCGGACCCCGCCGAGAGCCAGCGCGACAGTAGAGGTACGGCGCAGCTCCGTCCACCCGCACCCCGCCCCTGTGACAGCTGCCCCTACCGGCGTGATGTTCCCTCAGGCATCTGGGCATATGAGGAGTACACAAAGCTTCGCCGCTATGACGCCCCGACTTCCCAACAGCCGGGCAGCCTGTTCCAGTGCCATCAAACCGACCGTGAAAGTGACGTCCGTCGAATGTGCGCGGGGTGGGTCGGCTGCCACGGAGAGGAGCTGCTGGCTCTGCGGGTGGCGCTTCTCGAAGGACACATCACTGCGGATACCTACCGTGCTGCGGTTGACTACGCGTCGCCTGTGGCGTTGTTCAGTTCCGGGAGGGAGGCAGCAGACCACGGACAGGCGGAGATTGAGGGGCCCGGCATCGAAGCTCGCGCCAAGATGACCAAGATCGCTCGGACCCGCCCCGATCTCCACGTGTCCTAGTCTGACAATCCGGGACGTGAACGCGGAATCCCGTGACGTTACTTGTCAGTGAGCGCCTTTCACCCTCCCGAGACAGGATGAAAGACGCCTCACTCAGGTGTGCAGAGCAGGGTGAGCAGTCCTGGCTCTGCCGAACCCGCCGCCCAGTAACGTGCCGCCAAAGCCCTTGGAGTGGCCTCCGGGACAGGAGAACTCCGGTCAGTTCCGTTGGCGCCGGGGAGGGTACCGAGCCCATCAGTCTGGGGCCCCCGTTTCGTGATGGGTTCAACGGGGCGCCTGCGCGGGGCGCCGATCGGCTGGATTCTCCCTGTCCGGCCTCCGTTCCGCTCAGCATTCTGTGGCACGGCACGCACCGGCTCCGAGCGAAGGGAACAGGACCATGAAGAAGTCCTCCCGTCTGATGGCAGTGTTGGGTGCGGGCGGCCTCGTGGCGGGCAGCCTCCTGACGGCCTCGTCGGCGTCGGCAGGCCAGAGTGGCGCGGGCGGTACGTCCGTCGTGGCCCAGCCGCACCTCACGACCGCGCAGGACGTTGTGAGACAGACCTCGTCCGCGGTGACGCTCAGTACCAGTGGCGGGGTGGCCACGACGCTGGCGTCCGTGACGGTGGACGCCGGTTCGTATGTGCTGGCCGGCAACGCGACGCTGGTGTACTGGGGTTCGAGCGACTACAGTCGCTGCACGCTGTACGCGGGGGAGACCGTCCTCGGCGGGGCGGCCACCGTCGTCGGCAACCCTGCTGGCACGGGCAGCGCCGGCACGGGCGTCTACGCGGCCACGGTCGCCGTCCACGGCGCCGTCTCCGCCACGAGCCCCACGACCGTCAGCCTGCGGTGCCAGCACGACAGCAACCGGGACTCGGCTCCCTATGTGGACCCGACAGCGACCCTGTGGGTGCACAACACGGGCAGCCTCGGCCTGGCGAAGCGATAGGTACCGGTACGGCCGGGCCGGGCCATCACCCGGCCGCGCACCATCAGTCAACCGGCGTCCATCCACCCCTCGATCGCGTCCGGCGTGCGCGGCAGCGCGCCGGACAGCAGCCGGGCGCCGTCCGCGGTGACGACGAGGTCGTCCTCGATCCGCACCCCGATACCCCGCAGTCCCGCAGTCCCGCAGTCCCGCAGTCCCGCAGTCCCGCAGCAGGGTGGTGTCGTCTGGCTGGAACTACAGCCCCGGTTCGACCGTGAGCACCATGCCCTCCTCCAGCACGCCGTCGGTGTAGGCCGAGGCCCGCGCGAAGGTTGAATACGCGAGCTCACCGGTCCCACGGCCGAAAACGCAGATGCGCCCCGCTCGGAAGCCTAGGGCGTGTCCGATGGGTCACCCGTATGGACGAACTGCGATGTGGCCGGGGTGCCCGTGGCTTGGTGGTACGTGAGGCTGAGATGAGGCGTGACCTGCGACAAACCGGTCCCGGGCTCGCGAGGTCGGCCACACAACCCCGTCGACAGCAGCAGGAGGGTCCGCCGTGGCGAACAAGATCTACGCCGTCAGCATGGGCGACAGCTATACCTCGGGCGAGGGGCGCAGACGGGCGGCCCAGGACGGCAGCAGCAAGGACGGGGCGCTCTACACGAAGTGGGATCTGCCGACGGACACCCTCGACAAGGAGTTCACGCGGGTCTTCGCGGAGTGCTGGGAGGGCACTCCGGAGCAGCGGAGCTGGCTGGAGAAGGCGGCGTCTTCGGGCCGGAGCATTCCGTCGCTCTACCTGCCGAAGACGGGCAAGGTCTACTTCCTGTACGAGGACCAGTACGTGCGCTGCACGCTGGAGACGATGACGGTCGACGAGGGATTCCCGAAGTCGATCGGCGCCTACTGGCCGGGGCTGCGGGCCGTGGGCTTCGACAAGGGGATCGACTCGATCCTGTGGTGGGACGAGAAGACGGTCTACATCTTCAAGGGCCTCCAGTACGTGCGTTACAACCTGGAGACCGACAAGGTCGACGAGGGGTATCCGAAGTCGATCGCCGCCTATTGGCCGGGGTTCAAGGAGGCGGGCTTCGAGGGCGGGATCGACGCGATCTTCCGCTGGGACCCCGACTGGGTCTATGCCTTCAAGGCCGACCAGTACATCCGCTTCCACATCCCCACCAACAAGACCGACCAAGCCCCCAGGAAGAGCACCAGCTACTGGAAGCCGCTCGCCGAGCTGAGCTCGCGCCGCGTCCTCACCCTGTTCCGGGCCCCGGATGTCCGCGTCGGACCAGGAACCACGCGAGGCAGGGCCCCGGTGGAGGAGTCATCCAATACCCGCGGGAGGGACCCACAGTACGACACCGTGACGGACTATCTCGGCCACGCGGCCAGCGGTAGCGAGTGGACGGGACGCCAAGACACCACGTGAGCGCGCGACGGCATTCCGAAGGCCGAGCAATGTCGATGAGACGCACTCCAGAGTCGCTGAGATGAGACAACCGCCAGGCCCCAAACTGCCTCGTCGCTCTGAGTAACAGCCGTAGATAAAGAACAAGTTAAGGGCGCGTCCGGTGAGCCACCCATGACCCACCGGACAGCCCCTAGGCACCCCGCCCGGACATGCCCGGCCCGGCCCCATACAGTGGGCCGCCGGGAGGAAGGGATTCTCGGTCGAGGGACGCATCGACGGCGTTCGGATCCTCGCAACGGCTGGCTATCGAGGCCCAACGGCCGAACCGGCCCGCCGCAGCACGGACATCGCCGAAACCGCACGGTTGCTGCGCGATCTCCGCCCGTGGACCGCGATGCTCGACCCACGGGCCACTCGCACCGCGTCAACGTTGCACCGGCCGCTCGCGGCGGTCAGTAAGCGATGTCCCCGCTGCCTGCTGCCCAGATCACCGTGCCGATCGTTCCGACGCGGTGAAGGACCGCCTGCGTGGTCTCGGTCTCCTCGGCGGTGACCGGCGAGTTCTCCCAGCGCCGCGCTTCCTCGCAGGCGTCGGAGTACATCTCCACCAGGCGCAGCATGGGGCTGCCGCTCAAGCGGTCGCGCCAGACCGGCAGGACCTCGCCCGTCAGTTCCCGCTCCAACCCTGCACACACGGCGATGGCCTGGGTGAGCAGTCGTTCTTGCGGGCTCTGCGCGGCGGACGGCTGCTCGAGAACTTCGGCGTCCAGTCGGTTCCGGCGGACGAAGAGCGCGTTGGCGAGCCTGATCTCTTCCTGGCTCGGCACCCACATACCCTGCGTGAGCGCGTGCTCGATCGTCTTCAGTTCTTCGTTCGCCATGGCCGACACGGTAGCGGGAGCGGCTGCTCAATCCCCAACTCGGGTAGCGAGGTGCTCCGCGCGGACGATGGCCTTCTGGCCTGGTGGGTGGGGCATCATCACCACCACGTCTTCCAGGGGCGCGCCCATGGTCTTGCGGTACGGCCCCTCGGGCTCTCCGGGCACGGTGAGACGGACTTCGTAGCCGGGGGGCGGTCCGGGGTCAAAGGTCTCTCTCGCATTGTCGATGAGCCAGGCGGGAGCGATCACTTCGCCGGTGCGTCCCTCGAACTCGCCTCCGGTGACGTTGACCTGCGTGCCGGGCTGCAGGCCGGCAGGCCGTTCGGTGATGAGCGCCTCGAATGCGGCGTTGTGGGCCCAGCTGGTGCACACCTGCACGGCGGGCAGGGGGGAGCCGCGCCCGATGCCCCGCGGCATGCCATCGCTGTTGGCGAGCGGGGGGTCTGTCGGCCACTCCTGGGTCAGCCACGCCCACTCTGCTGCGGCGTCCGGGTCGGCGTCCTCACCGTGCAGTCCCAGTTCGAAGCCGAGTTCGTAGACGTGCTGGGCGTCCTGGGCGAGGTGCCACACAATGTTGCCGGCTTCGAGCTCGGCTGCGGGCCGTCCTTGCCGTGCGGCCAGGGCTGCGATGACGACGGCCAGGACGCCCCGGATGGCTCGCCCGTCCCAGGAGTCTGCCGGCCACCGCAGGGGGCCTCCCTCGACGTTGTCGGTGATCTGGTCAGCCCGGTGTACGGCATCTCTCCAGTTCACCCTGGCCCCCTCCCGGTCTCCCTATCGGCCCCGTTGGCCGACTGCCACGCTATCGGCTGGCCAACGGCTGGATCCCACCCGCTCCTCCGGTTCGCCCGCGGAGGCGGGCTACTCGGCGACGCGGCCCATCAGCCACAGCCTCATGTCCGGCAACAGGTCGGGCTGCGGGGGCCACGGCACGGCCGGCGCCCGTTCGGCCAGGGCCCCGGCGTCGGCCAGGAGAGCATCGGGGGTACTGACGGCCGTCAGCGGCGCGGTGAAATACCCGACGAAGGCGGCGTGCTGCGCGAGTTCGGCGCTGCTCGGAGCGCGCTGGGCTGTGCCTCCCTCCCGCACCGCCGCCTGGTCGTAGTGATCCTGCGTCTGCATGATCGCCTCACCGAGGGTGGCATCGGAGAGCAGGAGCGTGATCCGGGTGAGATCCCGGAAGGAGGCCGTGCGCTGCCCGTCATCGTCGAGCAGCACCAGCTCTGGCGTTCCCGCGCTGCGGTTGTCGTCGAGGTAGGCGAGCAGCAGGCGGACGGTGTCGCCGTCCTGCACCAGGAGCCCCAGCCCAGGGGCGGGGAAGACGCCAGCCAGGTCCGGTGTCGGAGTGTCGGCTGTGTGCGGGGTCAGCCAAGTGGGGCGCAGTACCGTGTTGCGGCCTCCGGCGCGCCAGGCCGCGAGGGCAACGATGCGGGAGGCGTCCCATAGAGCCTGCTTCGGGGTGACGTGGTGCTGCTGGACGAGCCACGCGGCGGCCCGCGCCGTGGGCATCCAACACCAGGGGGCCCACTTGCCGTGCTCCTGGGCCTGCACAGTCGTCAGCTGTTCGAGCACACCGGGGTAGGTCTGGAAGACCTCAAGTTCGAGCCGATGCCAGCGGTCGGCCGCCTCCCGGTACAGCATGGCGGTATGGCGCTGCTCCGGAGGCAGCTCGCTGTCACGGTCGGGCAGGAAGACGCCGTACGAGACGCTGGCGGAAGGTGCGACGGCGTCACCGGGCCCGCCCAGCTCCCCGCCCTCTTCAACGATCTGGGACGCCTTCGCGGTGGCACGGTCGGTGACCGCCTGTTGCACCTCGGCGGAGGATGCGGTGGTGGCCACCTGGATGCCCCGGTGCTTGGCCTTCTGGGCGGCCAACGTCCGGCCCAGCGATGCCTCCGGCCGTTGCTCGGACACGGTCACGGCCTCGTGCGTGAGAGCGTGCCAGGCAGCGACGACCGCCCGCAGCGGGGTCGTGGAGTACTCCAGGCCCAGCGCCTGTTCGTCCTGCCACAGCCGCGTGTCGATGAGCGGTGCGAAGGGCAGGTGCAGGTCGAGGTCGGGGATGAGCGGCACGTCGCGGAAGCCGGTGGGCAGGCGGGACCACATGGTCAGGTGGACGCCGGGCGCGAAACCGTCCATGGCCGGCCCCCACGTGGCCGCGACAAGCTCGGCGTCGCCGAGATCGTGCAGCGGGGTCTCGGCGATCAGCATGCCGGACGGCGCGGGAAGGACATCCTCGGTGAACGGCAGCCGTACGGACCGGTCGGCAGCAACCGCCCGCACCGCTTCGACGACCGGGACGTCGAGCGCGAAGGTCGTGCCCCCCGCTACCCGGCGGTCCTCCGCCTTCAGCAACTGCTCGACCCACCGCGCGCGCGGCAGCGCGCTCCATGCCGCTGGCATCGTGAAGGTGTGGTTGCCCTCGGTGGACAGCCTCGTCCAGAAGTCCCGGCTGACGGGAGAGCGGAGGAACCCGATCAGCTGCGACCGCAGCGCGGCGGCGTGATCGGCAAGCGGGTAGACAGGCATGCGCAGACCCTAGCCCGGCTGGAGGACAGGCTTGCCAGGTGACCTCATGTTCCGGGACTCCCCGGTGGTGGACACCGGCCAGCCATGTGAATGCCGCTTCGGCTGGCTACGTGGAGTTACCAGAATGCTCGGGAAGGGGTGCGCCCTGCGCTCCGGACTCGGAAGAGCCCGGAGCGCAGGGCGCATGGGCCTGCCCGATCGCTCGCCCCGCTGCTTAAAGCTCCTGTCCAGAACGGCAGTCCGCTCGGGCAGGAGCCACCGAGCACTGCTCAGAGGCCGAGAGTATGCAGCAGGCCGGTGACGACGCCCACCAGGCCACCGAGCAAGTTTCCGAGACCATCCATACCAAACCCCCATCACATAACGGCAATTGCAGTCTAAATACGATTGGCCCGCCCGTCAGGACACGGCCGCGCTGCCGCTATCACCCGCAGGAGCAGGGCGGCGCGTGGGTGCGACGAGTCAGCGAACACGCCGTACGTCACCAGGCGCAGCTGCTCGCCGGACCCCCTCTCCGCCGAACGCGGCGAACGTCTGGCCCTCGGCCGCCACGTGCGTGAACCCCCGTGCGGCTTCTCCGGCATGGAGGAAGAATCACTCAGCGTGGTCACTGTCCGGAGACGGGAGAGTAAATCCGTCCGGCGGTGCTGTCCCTGGTTGGCAAGCCCGAGGCACGACAGGTCTTGACGAGCCTGGAGCCGTTTTTCCGGCGGCCGGGCGAAGGCCAGGGTACGGAAAGCGTCGGCTTTCTGCTCGAATACGGCCTGCCCGGCGGTCCCGGTCCGGCGGCTCCGACTCGGCTCGGCCGAGCAGTTGTCGGCCGGGCGGCTCGTTTCGAGGCGCGCCGGTTCGCTGATGTGCGAACCCATGTCCGCGTTCGCCGATACAGGCGGACGTGGACCCGCCACGTGTATTCGACGGTAGGTCAATTCGGGTGACCCGTTGGGAATTTAGTCAGTTCATCACAGAGTCGGAGCAACCATGAAGCCCACGTGACACTCACGGATGGAGGCATCATGGCCAAGTCGCAGCGGCGGAGCACGCTGGCGGTGATCGCGGCGTCCCTGCTGATCAGTGGGCTCAACGCGGCACCCGCGCAGGCTGCCTCTCAGATCTACACCCAGCCGGGCTACTACGAGCTCACATTGCCCGATGGAGTGACCCAGTTCAGTTTCTTCCTGGTCGGAGCCGGAGGCGGCGGAGGAGGCGGGGGCTGGTACCCCTCGGGCTCCGAAGGCGGAGCCGGTGGCGGTGGTGGCGGCGGGGCCGTGGTGAGGTGCACCGTCACGGGTATGCCGTCCGGCGCGACGATCGGTGTACGGGTCGGAGGCGGTAGCGGAGGCGGCCCCAAGGGCGTCCGGGATCGCGAAGAGCATGGAACGGGCGGCTCGGCGGGCTATGGGGGCACTCAGGGCGTCCCAGGCAACCGCAACGACGGGGGTGGCGCCGGCGGCGGAGGTGGTGGCGGAGAATCAGCAGTCTTGACTTCGGACGCCAGCGTGCTCGGATATGCGGGCGGTGGTGGCGGCGGCGGTGGCGGCGCCGGCTTCCAGAGAGGTGTTGGTGCCGTGCGCGGAGGGCCCGGAGGCACCGGGGGCGGCGGCCGCTCCTACGGGGGGCACAAGGGCGGGGAAGGCCACGGAGACAAGCCCGGCACCATCGGCGGTCACGGCGGCGGAGGCGGCAAGTACGCGTGCAGGTCCGCCGCCTACGGAATTACCTCTACGGGCAAGGGGGCGAACGGGGAGAAGGGGGATGACGCCCGCACGTATGCCGCCGGTGGCGCAGGCATGCGTGGCTACAAGGCCGGCTTGCCGGGGCCCGCGGATAGGAACGCGGGCAACGGCGGCGCGGGCGGCTCCGGGGGCAGCGACTTCGGCGACGGCAAGAGCGGCGCCGACGGGTACGCGCTCGTGTCATGGGACGTCTAGGCGAGTGTCACACCACCTGTGACGGGGAGTCACCGGCGCTCTGGAGCGTGTGTCGGCGACGGAATTCACGCCAGGACCCTTTTCAGACGAAGCCCACACTCATCCTTCGAGGACGATCTTCTTGCCGTCCTTCAGGTCGAAGCTGTGGCGTCCTGAGTGGTCGAGCGGAAGCTCGCACACCCAGGGATTTTCTACGGAGGCGGGGTCCTCGGCAGCAGGGCATGGCAGCAGGAGGACGAGCTCCCGTGGCCCTGAGCCGGAGGACCAGCGCATCCAGCATTCCTCAGCGCCCTCGTCCGTCCCGTCCTGTACCTCGGCGAAGGCGAAGTGCGGTCCCGTGTGTTTCTCCTGGAGCCCGCAGGTCAAGTCCGCGGTTACCCCGAAGAACCCGTCTATGGCTGCCACCTGCCGCTGCTCGTTCTCGGACAGCGTGACAGGCGCGGTGCACCTCTGGGGATGGGCCGTCATGCCAGCACAGTAGGACGGGTGTTTGCATTTGCTGCGGATCTGGGTGCGAATGTCCGCGTCGTGTAGGCCGCCTCAGCGATGGCTGCTGACGAAGTTCCCAGGGCCCGGGTGAACGAATCAGCCACATCGTGGGGGCCGCGCTCGTGTACCTAGGCTCGTGTGCGGGCGCGGGGCTGTGGAGCCTCCGTGTCGTCTTCTGCTGCCCGCATCCCGGCCTCGCTGGCGGACCTCGCCGTCCCGATCGCGGATCTGGTCCCGTATCACCGCAACCCGCGCACGGGTGACATCGCGGCGATCTCCGAGTCCCTGGCTACGAACGGCCAGTACCGGCCGATCGTCGTCAACCGTGGATCCCTCACCGGCCGGCCGAACGAGATCCTCGCGGGCAATCACACGTTCAAGGCCGCGAAGGAACTCGGGTGGGACCGGGTCGCGGTCACGTGGCTGGACGTCGACGACGAGGCCGCGGCGAAGGTCGTCATCGTCGACAACCGCAGCTCCGACCTCGCGGGCTACGACAGCGTGCTCCTGGCGGACACCCTCAGCGAGCTGCCCGACTTGGACGGCACCGGCTACGACCAGGACGCGCTTGATGAGCTGCTGGACAAGGTCGAGCTGCCGTCCGCACTGCCGACGGAGACCCAGGACTCTGAGGGGGCCGCGCCTGCCAACGACTACCTCCAGTGGGGGTACATGCAGTGGGGCACCACGCGTGTGCAGGTCACGAGCGAGGAGATCGACCGGCTGACAGCGGCACACAAGGCGTACGTCGAGGCGCATGGCACCGACGGCGGGTTCGGCCACCACGTCATGGACGGCAGCGCGCGAACGGTGGCCGCGGGTGCCTGAGTTCATCGAGTCGATGCCGCTGTCCGACCTGCGGCCGGCGGACTACAACCCGCGGCGGTTGAGCGAGGAGGCGTTCGGACGGCTCCAGCAGTCGCTGGACCTCTTCGGCTGTGTGAAGCCGGTGATCGTCAACCGTGGCGGCACGCTGGTGGCGGGCCACCAGCGAACGAAGAGCTTGAAGGCGCTCGGCGTGGACCGGGTGCCCGCGATCGTGCTCGACGCCCAGGTGGGGATCCACGACGAGATCCGCTTCAACCTCCTGCACAACAGCGTCGAGACGGACGGGTCGACGGTGCGCGTGCCAGCCTGCGCGGAGCACGAGCACGGATGGTCGTGGCTGGAGCCGGATCAGATCAGCGTCCGGTCGAGGGCGAACGCCGTGGTGCACTCGGAGATTCGCAGACTGATCTCGGGCTACGGGACGTGGGGGTCCATCGTCGCCGACCACCGGGGCCGGGTGATCCTCAACCAGGACTACGCAGTGGTGTGCAGAGACCTTCGGGTTCCGCTGCTGGTGTACCGGGTGTCGGTGCAAGAGGCCGACGAGCTGGCGCAGTGGCTCGATGGCGAGTACGGCGTGTACGACTACAGCGGCGTGCAGATCAAGGCGTACAACCAGCACAAGTGCCAGATGCACCGCCTGGCCGGTGACGACGGGACGTCGAACCGCAGCACGACGTACGAGCGGTACGTGCTGCCGATGGTTCAACGCGGGCAGCGCATCATGGACTTCGGGGCCGGGGAGGCCGCGTACATCCGCCGGTTGCGCGCGCAGGGCTTCGACGCCCACTGGTACGAGCCGCACGTACGGACCGAGGGAACGGCGGGCAGCCTCGACGTGGCGGCGAGCGTCGCGCAGATCCGTGATCTCCAGCGGGACGTCGGTCAGCGCGGGCTGTACGACGTGGTGGTGCTGGATTCGGTATTGAATTCGGTGACGTCGCCCGAGTTTGAGGAGCACGTACTGATCGCCTGCAATTCTCTACTGTCGGCGGATGGCACGTTCATCACGGGGACACGGAGCCTGGGAAGTGTCGAGAAGAAGCGGACGGCCAAGAAGCTGGCGTCGAACAAGTACCGGTGCGGGCTGGACTTCCTGGACGAGAACAATTTCTCGGCGACGTTCCGGGCCGGGGTGTGGACGATGCAGAAGTTCCACAGCCCGGAGACGCTGCATGCGTCGCTGTCTCGTTTCTTCGGGGAGGTGGAGGTCAAGGGCTCGGCGAAGGGCAGCAACATCTACGCGGTGTGCCGGAAGCCACTGGCGGTGGAGCCCGACCGGCGGCGCTTGGCGCTGGAGACGGAATTCAACATGGAATACCCCGGGAATTACCGCCACAATCGCCATAAGCCGCTAACGAAGGCCCTTATGGACGCCTGCGAATCCCGGGGTTGAGAAATTGCCCATCATCAACAATTTATATAAAATGGAGGCGATTATATTGCATTCTCTTTCGTGGGGGCATAGTGATTGTTCCAGAAATACGCATCGAGCGTGAGGCGTTCCATCAATTCGTGTGGCTGAAGTATGTGACGGGAGTGGATCTCGGGCGGCACTGCGCGCGGTCTCTGCACGGCCGCTACAGCAAGTTCGTGAACCCCAACGAGGAGGTGATGCAGGGGCGGCTGGACGAGTTCGAGCCGCCGATCGCCTGGTACCTGTGCGGCGTCACCCGGAGATGGGCGACCAATGCGCACCTTGCTTTCGAGACGGCGCCGGGCGACCAGCACGAACTCCAAGTCCAGGGCCTGCACCTCACCCTGACCGATGGCCGACCGATCCCCTTCGATGCCGAGGCCATCCCGGACGGTGACCCTCACGCTGGCGACAAAGAGTTCGCGACCTGCCGGAACTGGCAGTTCGCTCACCACCTGGCGAAGGAGCGGGGGCTGACGAGTATCGACAACCCGCCGTCGCGGAACCGGCGATCCAGCTGGGTCCGCGGGCAGATGCGGCTGCTCTGACCGCAGTTACGCGGCTCAGGGCCCCTGCGGCCTTGAGCCGCTTTTACACCTGTCGCCATCACGGCCGGGATTGCATGCTGATGGGTCATGGAGGCTGTACTCGTCTCGGTGGTGAGCGTGCTGGGGACGGTCGCGGGCGCCCTCGTCGCAGCGGTGACCTCAGCTCGCTCCGAACGACACCGAGAGGCCGCTGCCCAGCACCAGTTGGAAGCACAGGAGGCGGCGACCCGCCAGGTCCAGGAGCACGAGAAGGCAGTGGAGCACCATAGGTGGCGTCGCGATCGGCGCCAGGCCGCCTACCTCACATTTCTCGAAGCCTTGGGGACCGCCGACCGCGCTAACCAGGAGTCCTTCCGCTCGCTGCAGACGGCACCCTCCGGCGGTCCCCTTAACGAAGCGCGTCTTCGTGAGGTCCGGGAAGCCTTCAAGGAAGCGGAGAGCGTGGGGCACTTGGTGATGCTGGAGGGTCCCGAAGGCATCGCCGATGTGGCTCACGGGCTGGCAGTTCGCCTCGGAAGCCTGGTTCAGGACGTCCGCGAGTACGCGGAAGCACATGCCGCCTCGGCCCATGACCTGAGCGAGCGCGCCGCTGCTGTCCATGCGGCCGGCATGGCCTACATCGCCGAACACCGGAAGTTCGTTGATGCGGCTCGGATCGCACTGGACGGCGCCGAAGGCACCTGAACAGAAGGGGGCGGCCTGAGTGCATCCGGAAAGCCACAGCCGGGCCGTTGGCAGTTTCGAGGGGACCGGTCCCGCCCACTGAGTCCGGTCCCCTCGGCACGCTCGGCCTCACGTCGGTCCGACGATCTCCGGGACGTGGGCAGGAGCACGGCAGCACGGGCAAAGCGGGAACACTGCACCTAAACCGGCATGTTGCGCTCCGGAGTTCACGGTACGGCAACCAGCGGCAAGCAACGGCAAGCTCTGCCGCTGACGGGATCGGCCCGCGTTACGAGATCATGGGTGTAGGGCGCGGGGCCCAGGGAGTCAGCTCATGGGCCGCCCCAGCCGCGCCGTCCGGGCCGCCATCACCCAGCGCCGTACCGACGCCATCGATCTGCGGATCGCGGGCGTCGACTGGCTGACGATCGGTCGGAAGCTCGCCGCCGACCCCTCCATCAACTCCGACGGTGTCACCTACCCGCAGGGGTACGGCATCGACAAGTACGAGCAGGGGTTGGAGCCGCCCAGCGAGCGTGAGCTGGTCCAGATGGCCTGTAAGGACGTCTCGCGGGCCATCTCCGAGCGGGCTGCCGCACTGAGCGACAGTACCGATCAGCTGCGTCAGCTGATGATGGAGCGCCTGGAGAAGTTGTTCTTCCCCATGTACCGGCAGGCGGTCCGCAATGGGGACTATCAGGCCGTGGACCGGGCGGTTCGCATCATCGAGCGCGAGTGCCGTCTGCTGGGCCTGGACCAGCCGGTCCGCACCGAGCTATCGGGCCCGGACGGTGCCCCGGTTCAGGTGGAGGCCGGGACTCTGGAGGAACTGGAGCGTCTAATCGGCCTGGCCGGTGGCCAGCCGGCCGAGCGTGCAGAGGGCTGACGAGTCGGCGGTTCTCCAGACCTACCGGACGCTCCCCGCCGGGCGTCGCCGTGAGATCGCCGCCGTCTCGTCCCCGCAGCTGCGTACCCGTCTCGTCGCCATCGAGCGCGAGATGGCGCTGGACCGTTCCCCGGGGTCGATGGCGGCGGTCCTCACGGAGGGCCGCGAGATGCAGGCCGCGCATCTCGCGCAGATCGACGCCGCGTTCGAGCGGGTTGCGGCGGGCCAGCCGACGCGGCTGCTGCTGACGATGCCGCCCCGGCACGGCAAGTCGCGGCGGGCCGCCCGGTGGGCGCCGCTGTGGTACCTGCGGCGCCGCCCGGACCACCGGGTGATGATCGCCAGCTATTCGTCCGACTTGGCCGACGATCACGGCCGGTGGATCCGGGACGCGATCCTCGCCTACGGGCCGCAGATCGGTGTCGCCCTGCGGCCCGGCTCGTCCGCGGCAAACCGGTTCGACCTCGACGGCTCCGAGGGCGGCTTCGTCGCGGCGGGTGTCGGCGGCGGCTTGACGGGCAAGGGCGCGCACCTGGCGGTCGTTGACGACCCGATCAAGGACGCCGCGGAGGCGGCCAGTCCCACGATGCGCCGTCGGCTGTGGGAGTGGTGGCAGGCGGTTCTGCTGACCCGTATCGAGCCGGGCGGGTCAGTGATCGTCATCCAGACCCGTTGGGACGAGGACGACCTCGCCGGGCGCATCCTCGCGGAGGAGGCCGAGCGGTGGACGCACATCGACCTGCCCGCCCTCGCCCTCAGCGAGAGCGACGCCCTCGGCCGGCCGGTCGGGGCGGCGCTGTGGCCGGAGCGGTACGACGAACCTGCGCTGGAGGAGATCCGGCGCAGCGTCGGCGAGCGCGTGTGGTGGTCGCTGTACATGCAGCAACCGCGCCCGATGGAAGGCGGCGTGTGGCAGTGGGACTGGATCACCAGCCATCGCATCAGCGCGGCCCAGCTGCGCGGCATCGACCTGGCACGGATCGTCGTCGCGGTCGACCCGGCCGGCGGGGAGTCCGCAGTCGGGGACGAGTGCGGCATCGTCGCAGCGGCCCGCGACCGCGACGGTCACCTGTACGTCCTCGACGATCGGTCGGGGAATCTCGGCGCGGAGACGTGGGGTACAGAAACGTGCCTGCTGGCGATCGAGCTGCGCGCGGACGCCATCGTCATCGAGTCCAACTTCGGTGGCGACATGTCGAAGCAGGTCGTTCAACAGGCGTGGCAGGCCCTCCAGCGGGAGGGCCGCACGGAGGGGATGCTGATGCCCGCGATCTTGTCGGTCACCGCTAAACAGGGCAAGCGGTTGCGTGCGGAGCCGATCGCTCAACTGTACGAGCAAGGTCGTGTGCATCACGTCGGGCAATGGCCGACCCTTGAGCAGCAGATGGTGCGGTGGGTCGCGGGCATGGACAGCCCGGACCGTATGGATGCTGCCGTGCACGCGCTGACGCAGCTCGCCGATCCGATGCACAGCGGGGTTGGGACCTCTTCGTACCGCGACGGGCGGCTGTCCGGGCGGAGGTAGGCGATCCCCGCAATCGGTCACCGTCCTGAGCTGGGTTGCGCTGAAGTGGCGGTCGCCCATCTGGCTCGCGCTGGTGGCCGCCACCGCACACGCATTGGTACAGAGGTAGCCATGACGGACTTTCCGCCGGTTTTGACCGTGACCGCTGTGAGCACCATCGAGGTCACCGAGCTTGAGGACGACGACCACCCGGACAACTGGATGGCCATCGAGACCGTCGAGCAAGGGAGGCTGCTGCTGAGCCTGCCGGGCCCGATCTACGAGGCGCTTCGCCATGCGATGGCCCAGCCGATGAACCCGTCCGAGCCAGGCCACCTGGCTTTGGCGGACAGTGAGATCGAGGAGTACCGACAGCACGTCGCCGGAGCCTCCTAGCCGTCGAGTCGACCACCCCCTAACCCCGCTCGGCGCCCGAGCTGCTGTTGGTGGCGGACCACCAGGTCGACGGCCACCTTGATCACTGCCGTCTCGCGACCGGCGGTGCGCAGCTTGTCCAGACGTCGCAGCGCCTTCTCCAGAGGGCTCCAGTAGGTGGGCATGCCCCCAGGGAAGTGCACGGGCGGAGTGCGTGGCAGGCAGAGGTTTCCTGTCGCCTTTCCTCCGACGCCGCCCCGCCGTCAGGGCCGGGGGCCGTCGGGTGTCGCGGGGTTGGGGGTGTGCCGGTACAGGCCGGTGGGGTAGATGTCGACGCCGAGGGCTGCTTCGAGCTTGGCGAGCGTGCCGAGGTCGGGGAGCACTTCTCCGCGGAGGGTGCGGCTGATGGTGGCCTGGGCGACGGCGCACAGCCGGGCCAGGGTGCGCTGGGAGATCCGCTGCTGGTCCATGGCGGCCTTGAGGCGCCGCGCGACTTCTTGGCCGTAGTGGGCACTGAGCGGTGCGTCGACCTGGAGGCGGGCGTTCGGCCACTCCCCTGCGGCGACATAACGACAGGGGACCTGGTCGTCGCGCAATTCCGGCCCTTCCCACCACTCCTGCATTCCTTGTCCCCTTAATCATCCCGTCCCCGCTTCACCCGGTACGCGCCACCCCGGAGTGATCCATATATGGTTCACCCTAAGGGCTGATGATCATCGCGTCGCTGCCGGTTTCGGACGGACGTCGTTGCTGATGCCGGCCTCGGGAGGGGGCCGCCTTCTGGGCGGCGCGTCGACCACACTGGAGGGGCGGGGTGGCCAGGTACTTCTGCGGTATTGACTGGTCGGAAGGTCTCAACGACGTCGCCGTCGTGGATCGCGCGGGCGAGGTCGTCGCCGCCGCGCGGGTCGAGGAGAGCCCGGAGGGGGTCAAGGAGCTTCTTCAGCTCCTGCGTGGGCTGAGCCGGAGCCATCGGCACAGCCGCAAGCAGGTCCCGATAGCGATCGAGACGAGCCGCGGGCTGCTCGTGGGCGCGCTGCGGGCGTCCGGCCAGCAGGTCGTGGCCATCAACCCGTCGGTCGTCGCCCGCTACCGGGGGCGGCTGAACCCGACGAGGAAGAAGTCCGACCGGACTGACGCGGCGCTGCTCGCGAACATCTTGCGGACGGACGGGGCGCTGCACCGGGCGCTGTTCACGAACTCCGACGAGGCGGCGGCGGTCACGGTCCTCGCGCGGGCGCAGCTGCGGGCCGTGCGCACCCGGGACTACCACCGCAATCAGATGCGGAGCCATCTGCGCGAATACTTCCCTGCCGCGCTGGAGGCGTGGTCGGGTCTGCCGCACGGGCTGGTGCGTGCCGAGGCGCGGGCGGTCCTCGCGCTCGCACCCACGCCCGCCGAGGCGGCGGCGTTGAGCAAGCGGAAGATCGCCGATGCGCTCGAAGCAGCGGGCCGTTTCCGGCTGGTCGACGACCATGCCGAGCGGCTGCGTGCCGTGTTCCAGGAGAACCGGCTCCGCCAGCTGTCCCGGGTGGAGGAGGCGATGGGGCGGCAGACGCTGGCGGCGCTTGCTCTCCTCGATCAGGCGTGCCGGTCCGTGGAAGACCTCACCGAACAGGTCACGGCGGCGTTTGACGCCCATCCCCATGCCGAGATCTACCGGAGCTTCCCCGGATGCGGGCCGGTGATCGGCGCGCGGCTCCTGGGCGAGATCGGCGACGACCCGAACCGCTTCGCCACGGCCAAGGGGCTCCGGGCGTACGCGGGTGCGGCGCCGCTGACGTGGGCCAGCGGCTCTAGTTCCTCCGTCACCTACAGGAGGATCGCGAACCAGAATCTCAAGGCCGTCGGCTACGTGTGGGCGTTCACCACGCTGACCCGTTCACCGGGGTGCCGGGCCCACTACGACCGGCGCCGGGACGCTGGCGACGCGTACCGGTCCGCGCTGCGAAACCTCTACGGCCGTTTGTTGTCCGGCCTGCACTACTGCCTGCGGACCGGCGAGCACTACCGGGAGCGCAAGGCGTTCCCCAGTGCGCTCCAGGAAGGAGCGGACGGGTAGATGGACGGCCGGGAACACGCCTAGGAAATCGCCTCGGGCCAGCAAGAGCCCTTTCGCGGGAACGGTGCCCGGCCGTCCTTCTGCCCGCCCGCCGCTACCGGCGGAGCGACGGACGCTTCGCCATATCTGGAAAGGAACGAAAGCCCGGTGCATGGCATACGCGCTCGCGATCTCCCGCTTGTCCGCGCCGAAATGGCATCCTGGCTGGCCGACCCCGGCCCGCTCGGCGGCCCGGCGACGTGGGCGTTCGGCCATGAGCCGCGCGTGGCTGCCGACGAGCGGCGGGCCGCCGGCACGTGGGCGACGGCGTTGCGGGCGGCGGACCTGTTCTACGTGTCCGCGGGCATGTCACGGACGGCCGTGAGCGCGGGCGTTGCCCTGCCGTCCTACCGGCTCCACGAGGAGGATGTGCCGTCCCGGAACGGGATGCTGATGTGGGAGGAGCCGGTCACCCCGGTTCACCACGGCGGGGAGCTGACCGGCGCACCGCTGATCGCCGCCTCGTGGGCGACCCTGCAGAACCGCGTCTACCTACGGCTGTGGACCTCGCGCGAGCACTGGATCGCGTCCATGGCGGAGGGCGACACCAAGCTCGGCCTGCGGGACTTGTCCGTCGCCGAGACGCGGGCGCTGCGCCTTCGTCACCCGCAGCCGATCGTGTGCATGTTCGCCGGGTTCCTGCCCTTTCGAAAGGCCCCCGGCTGGCTGGCTTCCACACCGTCGGACACTTCGTCCATGTCCTGGGCCGAACTCGAAAGCCGCTGCCTTGCCGCGTCCCGTCAAGAGCTGGCTGAGCGGGCACTGATCGCGTCGTGGCTGCTGATCGGTCAGACCATCGTTCGCGAGGAAGAGGTGCAGGCGCCCAAGACGGCTGCGAAGCACCTGGCCCGGCTCGACCCGAACCTCCTCACCTCCGTCCGGTACGTGTACCTCCGGCACCGGCGGCGCGCTCCCGCGCGTCCCGCTGACGGCGACCGGCGCCGCTACGACCGGTACCAGTGGGTGGTGGGCGGGCACTGGCGCGACCACTGGTTCCCGTCCCGCCAGGCCACCCGGCCCCTCTGGATAGACGACCATCTCAAGGGCCCGGAGGGCGCTCCCCTCCTGGACCCGGCCAAGCTCGTCCGTATCCTGCGGCGCTGAAGGCCCCGGGTGTCCTTCGCTGGTGACGTTACTGGTCGCAGTGCTCTCGCGAGCGTTCCTGCACGTTGCGGCGCAACTGCTTGCGCTCTTCATTTCGGATCTTGGCGACAAGGTCGCTGCTGATGACGGCCATCCCTCCGATGCTGATGGCCGTCATCAGGATGCCCAGCAAGGAAGCCGGGGGTGGGAGAGCGCATCCCGCGATGAGCCCGCCCAAGGCGGTGCAGCACAGGATCACGTACCTACCGTCACCGGGGATATGGCGCACGGGGCGGCCTCCTTCTATGAGTAGGTGAGGATGATCTCACCCGAGGTTGAGGGCGCCGAGGCCGACGAGGCAGACGCCGCCCCGTACGTTGATGGTCTCGATGCGCTCGGGGGTGCCTGTTGCGCGCGCGTAGAGCGTGGACGGCCGGCCGACCTGGGCACCTTGCGCGATGGTGATCTCCTGACCGGACGCGATCTGGCCATGGCGGAGCAGGTGGGCGGCGAGGGGTCCGGCCGCGGATCCGCACGCGGGGTCCTCGGGCACACGGTCCCAGGGGCTCAGCATCCTGGACACCACCCGATTCGCTCCGTCCCGAGCGAACACGCTCACTCGACGGTCCTTCAACACCTCGCGCAGAAGTGGCCAGTTGGGTACGAGGGCTTCGACGTGCTTCACGGTCGGGGCGGCGACATAGGCGTGGGGGATTCCGGCGTCGTGAACCTCGACGGGCAGCAGGCTCCGGTCCAGGTCGAGCGCGGCCACCAGGTCGTTCGCCCGCTCGAACGGTGTCACGGTGGGGATCGGCTGGTGCATTGACGCACTGTAGGTCTCGTGGTCTATCCGCTCCGTGCGCACAGGCACAACGCCGCCGGGCGTGGCAAGCCGCCAGGTGCGTGTCGACTCCTCCGCGTCCTGGGCAAGGACCGCGGCAGTACCAAGGAGCGGATGGCCGGCCCAGGGAACCTCCATGATCGTCGAGAACAGCCGAACGGTCGCATCCGCGCTGTCCGATCCGGGGAACAGGAAGGTGGTCTCCGACAGGTTCATCTCCAGCGCGATCTGCTGGAGAAGCGGCTCCTCCAGCAGATCACCATGGCGGAAGACGGCGACCTGATTTCCCGCGAGCGGCCGATCGGTGAAGACATCGGCAAGAACGTACGGATGGGGAGTCATGGCGCGACTGTAGTCCGCAACATCCTCTCCACGAACCCCACTTCGCGATCTGAGGGTAACGACCCAGGGCCGGGTACCTTTGCCCGCGGAGCCGGGACGACCGCGGCTTCGGGAGGCCGTCGTCGCCCGGCGCGCTACCTGATCCGGCGCGTCCACTGCGAAGTGCTGCTGCGGGCGAGCGGGGGTGACTACACTCCGGGCAATGCACGCCGACACTGTCAGCGATGAAGATCAGGTAGATGCACTGCGCGAGGCGATGATCGCCGAGCTGCGCACACTGAACGCGATCCGCAGTGACCGCGTCGAGGCCGCCTTCCGCGCGGTCCCCCGGCACCTTTTCGCCCCCGACGACCCCCTGGAGGGGGTGTACGCGACCCAAACCGCCGTGATCACCAAGCGGGACCAGGACGGCCGGCCCATCAGCTCCATGTCTGCTTCCCGAATCCAGGCGTTCATGCTGGAGCAGGCCGATATCCGGTCGGGCATGCGGGTGTTGGAGATCGGGTCGGGCGGTTGCAACGCGGCGCTGATCGCCGAGCTGGTCGGCGAGGAGGGCGAGGCCATCACCGTAGACATCGACTCGGACATCACCGACCGGGCGCGCCGGTGCCTGACGGCCGCTGGGTACGAGCGGGTGCAGGTGCTCCTTGTGGACGGTGAGATGGGTGTTCCGGAGCACGCGCCGTTCGACCGGATCGTGGTCACGGTTGAAGCCGCAGACATTCCGCCGACCTGGCTCGGTCAACTCGCTGACGGCGGCCGGATTGTCCTCCCGTTCAGGACGAGGGCTCTGACTCGGTCGATCGCGTTCGAGCGTGAGGCCGGGCGTCTGGTGAGCCGGTCGTACGAGTTGTGCGGCTTCGTGCCGATGCAGGGAGCCGGGCGGTCCCCTGAGCGGCTGATCTCGTTGCACGAGTGCGGCGTCGGTCTCCGGCTCGATGACGACACGGTGGTGGACGCCGACCGGTTGAGCGAGGCTCTGGCCGGGGATGGCGAGGAGCTGTGGACGGGCGTCACCATCGGCAACTACGAATCCTGGGACCAGCTCGACTTGTGGCTCGCGACCGTGCTGCCCGGCTACGGGATGCTCACCTTCCCCACGGAGGCCCGGGAATCGGGCACCGTCGCCACGGGAACATGGCCGAACACGTCGGCGTTGATCGACGGCCCGAACTTCGCCCACCGCGTGCTGCGCCCGCTCAACCCGGAGCGAACCGTGTACGAATTCGGGGCTCTCGGCTACGGCCCGGGCGCCGGGGAGGTCGCGGGGCAGCTGGCCCAGGAGATCCGGAACTGGGATCGTGACCATCGCTCGGACCGGGCTCGGTTCGAGGTCCACCCAGCCGGCACACCGGATGCTGTACTTCCGTCGGGCAGGGTGATCGACAAGCGGCACACCCGGGTCACGGTCTCCTGGCCCCATCCAGGTCGGTAGCCCCCTGGTAGCCGGGGGACTACACCGCTGCGCTCGAGAACTGGTTCACGCCCGTCGTGTCGATGCCGTACTGTTCACCGTACCGACGCGGGGTGGAGCAGCTCGGTAGCTCGCTGGGCTCATAACCCAGAGGTCGCAGGTTCAAATCCTGTCCCCGCTACTCTCACGTGAAGGCCCGGCAGATGCCGGGCCTTCACTGCATCCGGATCGGATCGCGGGCTTAGTGGTCTTCCTGAAGCCGGAGTTGCCACGCAAGACGATCAGGCAGGGCTCGTGAACGGGTGCTAGATCCGCGACTTCCGCAACGAGTGCCATGCCGCCCCGGCCAGAGCCCGAGCCGACCGGAGCGCCGAGAGGTGTTCGTGCTGGCGGTAGAGGTTCCAGTTGTACGGGACGAGAGACAGTTTGTTCGATGAGAGCGACCCGGCCCGCTGCGCCCGGTACACGGCCAGGGGTTCCCGCAGGGCCCGGGCGGGGTTCCCGTCTCGCATGATCGACAGCCAGAGCGCGTAGTCCTGCCTCTTCGGCATGTCCGGCATCAGCTTCGTCCCGACCACCCTGCGGTCGTACATGGCGGTTAGGGCGCCGATGTGGTCCTGGACCAGCATCGCGCTGTAGTCCACGCGGTCCGGCGCCCACACGACGCGCCCGTTCGGGACGAAGTCGGCGGCCTCGCCCTCGTACAGGGCGTCGACCTTGTAGTAGGAGGTGAACGTGAGGGGCGTCCCTGCCGTCGCGGCGAAGGCGAGCTGCTTCTCCAGCTTCGTCGGGAGCCACATGTCGTCGCTGTCGAGGAAGGCGATGTAATCACCCCGGGCCCGCGCGATGGCCAGGTTCCGGGCCCGGGCCGCACCTCCTTGCCGGGCTGCCGCCTCCGGCAGGACCCGCTCGTCCTGCCGGGCCAGCTCTCTCAGCAGATCCATCGAGTCGTCCGAGGACGCGTCGTCGGTGATCAGCAGTTCGAGATCGGTGTGGGTCTGCGCCAGCACCGACCGGACTGAGGGCCCGAGCGTGGCCGTCGAATTGTGTACCGGCATCACCACAGAAACCAGGGGCACAGCCGTTCCTTACCCAGATTGGCGTCGTCATGGATGTTGTCGTCGCCGGCCAAGGCTACGTGGGGCTGCCCCGCGCGGCAGCCCGAGCTGGGGCGCAGCCACCCCGAGGCCCTCGACGATGACGTGGAAGCCGCAGTCGAGGGCGTAGCGGGCGGTGAGGTCAACGAGGCCAACGTGGGTGTCGCCGGATGCGTCGCAGTCCTTGAGGACGACGCGGCGCATGTTGTCCTGGCCGACGATGGCGATGCCGCGGCCGTAGTGCTGGCGGATGCTGTCGGCGACAGAGGACTTGCCGGAGCCGGAGTTGCCGCGCAACACGATCAGCCGGGTGTTCCCGCTGCCGACGGGCCCACGTGGGTAGGTGCGTTCGGGGGACCGCTGGTTGGTCACCCCGTAGAGGCTAGCGGTCTCGGTCACCGGCGCGGGCCGCCTCGGCAGAGACGAGGTCCTGGCGACAGGCGGACGGAAGAGGTGCCGCGGACCATCTCCAGGCAGGCGATCGCGAACCTGGCGGCTCGGCTTCGGGGGCCGTTGTGGAGCAGCGGCGGAACTCTCGTGGTTAACCTGCGCCTCTTCTGCACCCGTGCGCGATGCTCTGCCCTGGCCAGGTGCGAATGTCTATGCTGCGTGGGTCCGGACAGCACAGCGCGGCTCACCCCAATTCGGGTGGGGCGAGCCGCGTTTGTGCGTTGCGGCACCTAGGCAGTGAACTTGCGGGCGTAGCCACTGTGGACGAACGCGGACCAGGCCGTCTCCGTGAAGACCACCTTCGGGCCGCTCGGGTTCTTGCTGTCGCGGACCGGTACGAGCCCGTCGGACTTGATGAGGTCGTCGGAGACCTCGACGCACTCGTGGCCGTTTCCGGAGTGCGATGACTTGCGCCAGTTGAGGTTGGACAGGTCAGTGGTGCGTGCAGTGCGCATGGTGCTCCTCACGGGCCTTACAGATCAAGTCGGTTGACACCTTGGGCGCCAAGACTTCGAGCTCCAGGTGGTCGTAGAACGCCCTGTATACCCCCACTTCGCTTGGAGTCTCCAGCAGGGCGCCGTTGAGGCCGCTCTCCCAGTAGACTGCTTCGTTTTTCCCTGGGCGCGACAGCAGCAGGATCGCCCCGATCGAGACGACCCCGCCGGGCATGCCTCTGTCGTACGGCAGGATGCGGAAGGTGACGCGGGGGCGCTCGGCGAGTTCAAGTACGTGGGTGAGCTGGGCGCACATGACTTCGTGGCTTCCGACGACGCGGTATAGCGCGGACTCGTCGAGGATGCTCCAGAACCACACTGGATCGTCACGGTTGAGGATGGTCTTCCGCGCCATCCGGTCCGCGACCTTCTCTTCGATGTCGCCTCCGAAGAGGGGGGTGGCGGCCTCGAAGATCGCGCGGGCGTACTCCTCGGTCTGCGTCACGCCGGGGAAGAGGTTCGCGAAGTGCTGGATGCGCGTGGCCTCTGCCTCGGCCTCCGGGTAGCCGTGTGCCCATACCGGATACAGTGCCCGCTGCTGGAGGTCCTTGCGGACGTGGTGCCACATGGCTGCCAGCTCGCCGTCTGCCCCCACAGCATCGTCGAGCAGCTGTCCGGTCAGCGCACTGGGGACCTCGTTCCCGAGTTCGATTCCCGCAATCATGGCCTGCGATAGCGGGATCTGATCTCCGAGCTGCTTCTGCGTCAGGCCGGCTGCTTTGCGCCGGTTGCGGAGCATTTTCCCAGCTAGCGAGGCCAGGTTCCGTAACGGGTCAAGTTCTCGTGCAGCTGGCACAGTTGCCCCCTCCTCATTATTAGAGCGTCAACTGATATGCGGCCCGAAACGTCGATACCCAGAGCATGGTGGCCCAACCCACGCGACCGGATACTGGGGTACCTGAACCGGGCCCCTGGCTCCTCCCAAGCAGGCATCCGCCCACTCCGACGGTGTCCTAGCTGGTGTCCGGTTCTCCGAGGCGCGGCGGCTCGTCGTCCCCGAAGCGGTGGGCCGCCGTAGCCATCTTCCACCTTCACCGCTCGCGTTGGAGCTATTCCATGCCCAACTTCCCCGGCACCACTATGCTCTCTCGCCCCCCGCTGGAGCGTCTGACGCTCGCGCAGCAGCTCAAGGCCAAGCACCCGCTCGTCCCCTCCGCCGAGACCGACGGCGAGCAGGTGCACACCGTGGCGGAACTCGGCGTGGACTACCCCGCCGTGCTTGCCCCGTCGAGCGTGGAGGTGATCCGTTCGACGATCGCGGAGGCCCTCCAGCCGATGCCCCACGGTGCGGGCCTCGCCCCGGACGCGCTCGCTGGCATCGCACGGCGGCTGAACGGGCACATGGCGTGCCTGCTCCCTATCGCCGAGGCCAAGGGGCTGGACCGGGCTATCCGGGCCTACCTGCGGCGCCGGGTCGAGCACGGCCCGCCCAGCGCCCACGACTACCCGGCCTGCACGAAGACCTGGTTGCAGAACAACGCCCGCTCCTGCGAGATGCTCCTGGGCCTTGCCGTCGCCAGCGGGACCGCCGAGCACCAGCACACGGCGTGGGCCCGATGAGCCGCCATTCCCACACCAGACGCCGGTTCTTGCCGTACGACCTGGTCGGCACGATCGCCAAGTGGACCTACGGCCTGGGCAGCGCCGCGACCCTCGGACTCCTGGCCCACATCGTGGGAGTCGGGCACGCCCACAACGCATCGCCGCCCAGGCCCGCGCCGGTGACGACGCTGGACCTTCCCGCGGAGGAGTGATCAGCCGTGGACTCCCTCAGCCCTGGCAGGTACGTGAAGGAGTGCAGCAGATCCGCGGCAGGAGCCTTCACCGACGGGCAACGGGCCTCTCCTGAATCCCCTCCCGCCGCTCGCCAGATGAGCTGTACTCGACGTCACGTGCTTCGCCTTCCGGACACATCGACAACCGGAGGAACTACGCCATGAACTCGCTCATTGCTGCCCCTGAGCTGCCTGAACCGTCGAACGTTGTCGTGCGGTCGCTGGGTGATCTGGAACGCTCGGCGTTGACCTACGGCGTACCGGTGGAGGATGCGCTGCTCATCGCGGTCAACCTCTTCGGTATCAGCTCCGACCATCGGGAACGGAACCGGGCGCGCGTCCACCTGCGGCTGATGCGTGATCCGGCTCGGCCGTGGCAGGTGATCGTTCCGCTGAACCGGCCGGTGTCCCCGTTCCTGCTGCAAGGTGAGGATCTATGCCTCGCGGGGAAGGTGGTCGCCCAGGTCGAGCGAATCGACGCCGACGAAGCCGTTGGTGGGTACTTCCGCGATCACGGGCGTGCGGTGACGCTCAACCCCAACGCCCGGAGCCGCTGCGTCGGCTGTGCGTTCTGCCCCAACACGCTGGAGGCCGCGGCCGACCCGCGCATGGACGAAGAACGCGGGCTCGGCGAACTCCTGGCTGCCCTGACGGAAGCCCACCCGTGCAAGAACCTGGGGGCGCTGGGCGAGGTGACGGTCTCCACCGGCTGCTTCCGGCGCGAACAGGCCGCTGTCGATCACCTGGAGGCGTTACGGGCCGCCCTACGGCTGGCGGGGGCCGGTGGCGCACGGATCGGGATGCTGACCTCGGTGCTGCGCAGCACCGGCGCGTTCGAGGCCCTGGCGCGAACGGTGGCACCGTTCGTGCTCCGGCTGACGGTGGAGTGCTTCACGCGGCGGCCGATGATGCTGAAGTCCTCCAAGGCCGATCTCGTCCCGGGCGCGATGCCGGGCCTGCTTGCGAGGGCCCGCTGGGCGGGGCTGGAGACGTCCTACACGTACATCGTCGGCCTGGACCCGTTGCCGGAGATGGTGCGTGGGGTGGCTGCGCTGGCAGGGCAGGTGACGGCGTTTCCGAACTTCCAGGTGTTCCAGGCGCACAACGTGCTCATGGCCGGGCTGCGGACGGCGGGGGCGGAGTCGCTCGACTTCTACCTTGCGGCGCGGGCGGCGATCGAGAGGGTGATGCGGCCGACCGGCCTGGTGCCGGTCGGCTGGGAGTGCTACCGGCCGCTGTGGTACTTCACCTATGCCGGGCAGGCGCTGTGATGCGGGGCGCCGACGTGCTGATTGACAGCGTCGAGGTCGTCGCCGTGGACACAGGCGGCCCGTGTGAGGCAGGGGACCCCTGCCAGGCCGTACTCGTCCGCGCCGACGGGGCGGTGGGCTGCTTCGGTCCGGTGGACGCGCTGCCGGCCGCTTTGGTGGCCGCTCGGCTGGGCGCCGCTGCGGTGGGGTGGCCGGTCACCGATCACCGCGGGCTCGTCCGGCATCTGTTCGCCCAGCTCGGCCAGCATCGGGCTGGGCTGGGCAGCTGGGCGGTAGGGGTGCTGGACTGCGCTGTGTGGGACCTTCACGGTGTACTTGCCGAGCGCCCGGTCGCGCACCTGCTGGCCGAGGAGCCCGTCGTTGGGCGGGTGCCGGTGTACGCGTCGTGGCTGTCGCTGGACCTGCGCTCCGAGGACGCCGAGGGCGCCGTATGCCGTACTGCCGGCCGGGGGTTCGCCTTCACGAAGTGGGCCGTACGGGCTGCTGGCGAGAGCGCCCGGTCGATCGCGGCCCTGGCGGGGCGGGCTTCGGCATGGGCCGGTGGTCCGGTGGTGATCGACGCGCTGGGTACCTGGGATGCTGCCCTGGGGCGTGCGGTTGCCCGCGCGCTGCCGGAGGGGGCGGTGCTCTGGGTGGAGGACCCGCTGCCCGAGACTGACTGTCAGGAGTACCGCGAACTCCACGACGAGGGGTCACCCCTTCCGGTGGCCTTCGGTGAGCGCGTCACCAGCGCCGTGGGCGCCCGCCGTCTGCTGGCCGACTGCCGTCCGGCCGCGTTCACGTTCGACGTGGCCTGGTGCGGTGGCATCACCGAGGCGCTGCGTCTGCTCGACCTGGCCCGTGTCGCTTCGGTCCCGGTCCATCTCCATGGCCGTGCCCTGGTTCCCGCCTTGCACCTTGCGGCGGCGTTCCCGCAGGTCGCTGGGGCGGTGGAGTACCAGCTGGTCTGGGAACCCCGTCGCCAGCGCGCCCTTGCCCGCCCTCTCCAGCCCGATGACGGACACATCACGCTGCCCGATCGTCCCGGGCTGGGGATGACCTTGAGGTGGCCGTGATGTCTGCCGAGCGCACCGAGATCGCTGTCCAGGGCCGCTACGAGGCCGCATCCCACGGCCCTCACCTGGTCCTCGACGGCGGCCCCTTGTCCGGGCACGATACGTTCCTGACCGGCATCCTGCTGCTTGCGGAGCCCTACACCGCGGAGATACCGGTGCGTATCCTCACCCTCGACGACATCACCGTCCTGTCCCCCACCGTCGATCCCGCCTATCCTCTGCCGGGCGCGGGGACGCCGTGGACCGGGGTGCTACGCCTGCCCCACGGCTGGCGCACACCGGCCCTGCCCAAGGACTTGGCTCGCGCTGCCGCCGCAGCCGGCGTCGGCCTCGATCAGTGGGATGAGGCCCTGCTGCGCTACGCCCTGACCTTTCTTGGCGAAGCCCGCGACCCGGAGGTTCGTACGCAGCGGATCCGCGTCATCCTCGCTGCGGCTGGAGCCGGGCAATGACCTGGTCGTCTGGGCGCGTCGGGCTGGTGAGCCTGGACGTCGGATACACCCTTGGCGAGCCCGCCGGGCCGACGATCACCCAACGGCTCGTCGCGCTGTCGCCCCTGCCCGCCGCCCAGGCCAAGAGGGTGGCGCAGCAGTATCTGCACACCGCGCACCCTGGCGACAGCGCGGCCGTCGCCCGTGCCTGCGCGGTGCTACGCATCAACCCGGCCGCGTTCCCCCACGACCACCGGCCGGCGCCATTGCTCTGGTGGCCCGGCGCCGTCGAGGCGGTGGCCGCCCTGGCCCGTGCCGTACCGGTGGTCACCATGTCGAACGTCACCGGCTGGGACGAACGCCCCGGCGATGTCACCGCCCGCTTTGCCCCGCATCTGACGGCCCATTACCCGTCGTGGCGCCTGGGCTTCGCCAAGCCGGACCCGCGGGCCCTGCGCGCGGTCGCGATGCGGCACCGGCTCCCGGCCGAGCGTCTGGTGCACGTCGGCGACGCCTTCGATTACGACGTGCGCGGCGCCCTGGAGGCTGGCGCCCGGGCTGTGTGGATCACACCCGATCCCGCCCCGGCAGCCCGCTTGCCGGCCGCCTGCCGCCAGCGGGTCGTGGCCGTGCCGGACCTGCGGGCGGCCATCGACTTCCTTCTCACCGCAACCACTCCGCCCCGCGCGACCAGGAGCCGCACATGAGCAAGTTCGAAGGCACCGCCCAGTACTACGCTGCCTATCGGCCCGGCATCCCCGAGGAAGCCGTGTCCCTGCTCACCAGCACGGTGCACGACATCGCCTCCCCGACCCTGCTGGATCTCGGCTCCGGCACCGGCCAGGTGCCCCTGGCCCTTCACAAGGCGTTCGCCGAGATCGACATCGTCGAAGCGGACGCCGGGATGATCGCCGAGGCCGAAGCAGCCATCGCCCCTCTGACCGGCCTGAACGCCCGGTTCCACCCTGTGCGCGCCGAGGACTTCACCCCGCCCACCCCCACGTGGAAGGCCGACCTCGTCACGATCTGCCGGGCCTTTCACTGGATGGACCAGGAGAAAGTTCTGTCCCTGCTCAACGAGTGCACCGCCCCCGGCGGCGCGGTGGTGGTGATGGGCGACGGCAGCCTGTGGACCGCGCGTACGGCGTGGACGGATGCCTTGCGCGCGCTGATCCAGGGCTACCTGGGTGCCGAACGGCGCGCGGGACAGAACAGCACCTACGCGGTGCACGACCGTCCGTACGCCGAGGTCCTCGGCGAGTCCGCGTTCGCCCGCGTCGAAGAGCACCGGATCGACGTGCGCCGCTCGTGGAGCCCGGAGACGGTGCTGGGCTATCTCGCCTCGACGTCGTTCGCTGCCCGTCCTCTCTTCGGGGACCGGTGGGCCGAGTTCGAGGCCCAGGCCCTGGAGCTGCTGCGCGAGCACGCCCAAGGTGACGGGCTGATCGAGCCCGCGGTGTTCACCGTGCTGATCGGCCGCCGCTGACACGAACCGCGCGCCGATGTGGCCTCCTGGCCATGGCTGGGCCCGTACCGGCGGGCCCTCTTCTTCCCCTTCTTCCGGGAGCCCGCTATGACCTCGTCCATAGCCCTGACCGAGGACGGCAAGACCGCTTTCGTCCGCGACGGCGTCCTCATCCGGCGCCGCCTCCTGCACGGCGACCGCCTCGACCGTGCCGCTGCTCTCATCGACGACTGGTACCGCAACCGGTACCGGGCCGACGACCTCACCACGTACACCAACCGCACCTTCGCCCCCGAGCTCGACCGCCACCCGGACCTGTTGGGCCTGTTCCACGACGGAGGACTGGCCGATCTCGCCGGACAACTCCTCTGCCCGGCCCTGACCGCGCCCGTCACCACCGCCCAGGTCCAGATCCGCCTGCCGGATGCCGCGCCGCAGCCGGCCAAGGCCATGCACGTCGATGGAGTGGCCTGTCCCCACCTGGACGCGGCCGAACTGCGGACCTTCACCCTCATCGTCGGCGTCATGCTCTGCGGCCTGCCCGCCGCCGGGGCCGGTGCCCTGCACTACCTGCCGGGCGGGCACTGGCGCATGGCCCGCCACTTCGCCACCGACTGGCATCTCGGCGACGGCGAACAGACCCCGCCCGACGTTGCGGCCCAGCCCGGCACGCCGTTCCTCGCGGAGCCCGGCGACGCCATCGCCATGCACCACCTCGTCCCGCACCGGGTCGCCGCCAACTCCAGCCCCGTCCCCCGCACGATGGTCTACTTCCGCGTCCGGCACCACGACCACGACCGTCTGGCTCTGCGGGCGCTCCGCGACCCCTGGCTCGAATACCCCGGCCTGCGCGATCTCGCGCAGCACCACGCCCCGGCCGAGCCCCGGCCCCTGTGACCGGAGGACAGTCATGGACATCCTGACCCTTCAGCACGTCGACCGGGCCGCCGCACTGCTGTCGGACGGACACCTGGTCGCGGTTCCCACCGCCCGCTGGTACATGCTCTGCGCCCGCGCCGACAGCCCTCACGCTGTCGACGCGATCTTCCGTGCCAAGCAGCGTCCCGCCGACAAGCCGCTCCTGCTGGTCCTCGACACACCCGCCCGCGCCGAGCAGCTGTTCCAGGTCACCGACGACGCCCGAGCCCTGATGAACGGGCTGTGGCCCGGAGACCTCACGCTGCGCCTGCCCTGGCAGCCCGACCGCAGCGTCCCTACGGGGATCGGTGCCCCCGCCCTGGTCAGCTGCCCCGATGGCGTCCTCGGCCATCTCGTGCAGACCGCCGGAGTTCCGCTGGCCGCCTCGGCCGTCAGCCTCTCGCCACCCCACGCCGGCCCCGACGACCACCCTGCCCTGACCGGTATCGACGTCGACGCGTTCAACACCCGTACCTCCGCCGGCATCGCCGCCGTCATCGATGACGGGATCTGTCCTCTCGCCCAGCACATGACCATCGTCGACTGCCCCGTCGATGCCGCCGCTCGCATTCACCGGCACGGCACGGTGCACCCGCGCGCCATCGACGCCGCGCTCACCGTCACCGCCATGGAGGGAGACCGGCATGTGGCATGACCTCGCCCAGCGGGCCCAGGAATCGGTCGCCGATGAGGCGGTGACCGCGCTCGCCGACGCGCTGGACTACCTGTGTCTCGCCCAGCTCTACCTGGCCGACAATCCGCTCCTCGAACAGCCGCTCCGCCCCGCCCACCTGAAGAAGAAGCCCGCGGGGCACTGGGGCGTGTGCCCGCCCGTCAACCGGATCCTCGCCGCCCTCGGCCCACTGCAGCGCGCCCTGCCGGACGGGGCGGACCTGCGCGTCGTACACGGCGGCGGACATGCCGCGCCTTCCGCACTGGCCCACGCCTACCTCACCGGCCAGCTCGGCGACGCCTATCCCTGGCTGACGCGTACGGCCGAAGGGCTGCACGCCCTGATCACGGGCTTCCCCCACCCTGCGATCGGCTCGGAGATCACCCCGCTGATCCCCGGCCACCTCTACACCGGAGGCCAGCTCGGCCCGGCTCTCGCCGTCGCCCAGGGCACCGTCCTCGATGCCCCGCACCGCCTGACCGTGGCCCTCATCGGAGACGGTGAATGCGAGACCGGTGCCACCGCGGCCTCCTGGCTCGGCACCCGAGCCCTCAGCGACAGCGGCTGTCACGGCACCGTCCTGCCCGTCGTCCTCCTCAACGGACAGCGCATGGGCGGCCCCAGCCTCCTCGCCGGCCTCACCCGCGACGAACTCACCGCGTACTTCACCGGGCTGGGCCACCAGCCCCTCTACACCGACGGCACCGACACCTCCCACCTGCGCGAAACTCTGGCGCATGCCCTGGCCGCCTGCCGGCCGCTGGGCAGCCGCGGGCCGCACAGCGTCCTGGTCCTCACCCTGCCCAAGGGACACGGCGCCCCCGCCACTGTCGCCGGCCGACCGGTGGCCGGAACACGTGCGGTCCACAAGACGCCCCTGCCCGATCCTGCGCACGATCAGGAGCAGTTCGCCGCGCTGGACACCTGGCTCGCCTCCTACCAGCCGCAGCAACTCCTGACCTCCGATGGTCTCCCACACCCCCACCTGTTACCTGCCCTGCCCCCGCCGCCCGCCGCCCCGACCGGAGCCGAGCCGCCGCGCGGTTGCATCGCGGCCTCCACCGCCGTCGCCACCGCCACCGGCCCCCGCCCCTTCGCCCCTGCCATCGCACCGGTGCTCTCCGCCCGCGCGAACAACGGCAACTTCCGGCTCTTCAGCCCCGACGAACTCTCCTCCAACCGCCTCGACCTGTGCGACGCCAACGGCCGCACACCCCCCTGGGCGGTCGAAATCCTCAACGAGGAGCTGTGCCACGCCTGGGCCCAGGGCTATACCGAGACCGGACGACGCGCCCTGACCGCCACCTACGAGGCCTTCGCGCCCATCGCCACCAGCCTGATCATCCAGCAGCTCAAGCACCGCGCGGCCCGCCGTCACGCCGGGCTCCCGCCTCTGCCGAGCATCGTCTACCTGCTCACCAGCCTTGGCTGGCACAACACCTACACCCACCAAAACCCCGCCCTGACCTCCGCGCTTCTGGCCACCGGCGATCCGTCCGTCCACGTCCTGACACCCGCCGACCCGGCCCGCACCGCCGCCGCCCTGACCTTCGCGCTGCGCAAACTCGACCGGTGCACCCTCGTCATCGCCAGCAAACACCCACTCACCCACCACCCCCAGAACACCGTCGAGGAGGAGATCCGCCACGGCATCGCCCCCTGGCCGCACCTGAGCCATCCCGGTACTGCGGAACCCGATCTCGTCCTCACCTCCGCCGGAGACCTGCCCGCACACCACCTCGCCGCACTCGCCCGGCGGCTGCACGCCCAACGCCCCGAACTGCGGCTGCGATACCTGCACATCCACGACATGACCGTGCTCGCCGAGCCCGGCACCCGCCCCCTCGCCCTCACCGAGGAAGCGTTCACCCGGCACTTCGGCACCCGCGCCCCGATCCTCGCAGCCACCACCGGCCACGCAGCCGACCTCCACGCCCTGCTCGGCCGACGCCACCCCGGCCCGCGGCTGACCGTCCTCGGCTACCGCGACCCCGGCGGACCCTGCACGAGCGAACGCCTGCTCCACCACTGCCACCTGGACGCCTCGTCCCTGTGGGAACGTGCCACCGCGCTCGTTCCGCACACCCTGAGGAGGAACGTCTCGTGACCTCCACAACCACGCCGCGCCGCCCAGAAGCATCCGTGGTCGCCGACTTCAACCACAACGGCTTCGCCATCATCCGCGACGCCATCAGCGAAGATCTCCGTCAACAGCTCCTGCGCGCCGCGAAGCGTCTCCTCGCCTCCGACATCACCCAGGGCCGCGACCGTGGCGGCGACGGCAAGGACGGCTTCCGCGGCTGCCTCGCCCTGGACCGCGACTTTCTCCCCCTGCTCGCCAACCCCAGCACGCTGCCGACGGTCGTGGAAATTCTCAGCTACAACATCCACCTGCTGTCCGCACACCTGATCGCCCTGCCCTCCGGGCCTCCGAAGACGATCCGCACGCCCAACCGGCCCGGCTGGCACCGCGACATGTACGGAGTGACCGCCGACCTCGGCCTAGCCAGCACCCCACGCATGGCCATCAAGGTCGCGCACTACCTCACACCCGTCACCCCCGACTGCGGCGTGACGATGTTCCTCCCCGGCAGCCATCTGGTCACCCAGCCCCCCGCCATCACCGACGGCGCCATCGACCCGGAAGGCGCCACCACCCCGGCCATCACGGGCACGGACGCCGTCCTGTTCGAGAACCGGACCTGGCACGCCAGCGGCGTCAACCTTTCCGGCGCGCCGCGCATCGCCCTGATGATGCAGTACGGATACCGATGGCTCCAGCCCGTCGACAACCCGTACACCGAACTCCGAATTGACCAGTCACTATCCGACGTCGAACGGCAGCTCCTCGGACACCCTGACCGTAACCCCGACGGCTCCCTCGCCAAGGGAAAGGGAGCTGAGCCACTACGCACCTGGTCGGCCATCTCTCCGCGCGACCAGACGGACACGCCCAGGCCGTGACATTCAGGGTCAGCACTCTGTTAGACAGCCGGCGGCCTCGAACTGGCACGCGTAGAGGAAGGGGGAGATCGTTGACAACCAGCACGACAGACGAGCCCCGACCACGTGGCCTCTAGGCGGCGGTGCGGGCGAGAGCGGCGGCCGCGCGCTGTACGCCCTGGAGTGTCCACGGCGGGCAGCTCACATCGCTTTCGAGGGAAGGCAGGGTCTCCCAACGGAGCCCTGCCACTTCCTCGGGCGAGGCGATACATGGCTCAGCTTCGGCCGGGAGCTCGGCCGCCAGTACGACGTTGACGACAGGGGTGCCCATGTCGGTCACGAAGAAGACGCTCTCGGCGTAGGCGAGCGGGACGCCCGACAGGTCGATGCCGATCTCTTCGTGCACCTCGCGACGCGCAGTGTCCAGCAGCACGTCGCCACCGGGGGTGTCCGTGTCCACCGTGCCGCCGACCAAGGACAGGCGGCTGGCCGCGTGCTCCTCGTTCAGCCCACGCACGATCAGCAGCCACTTGTCCCTGCGACACAGGGCCACATCCACATTGACCGCGTACTGCAACTCAGCTCCCCTGTCTGACAGTTCGGCAGCATGATGGTAGCGCCGACTCCGGAGGGGTTCACAAACCATCCAAGGACTGATAAGGAGCGCGATGTGTGAGCCGGTGGCGTTGTTCGATCTGGACGACACGCTGATTCCGCGCCGGGCGGTGTTCCCGAAGTGGGCGGCCGAGTTCTCCGACCAGCACAGTGTGCCGCTGCGCTGGCTGCTGGAGACCGATCCGGAGTATCTGTCGCGGCGGCCGGCGTTCTTCGAGCTGGCCAAGACCACCTTCGGACTCGGGCCGTCGGCCGAGGCGATGCACGATCAGTATGTGCAGCGGATGCCTGAGCTGGTCGAGCCCGACCCCGAGGTGCAGGCGCTGCTCGCTGGGCTGCGGGAAGAGGGTTGGCGACTGGGGGTCGTGACCAATGGGCTCGCCCGGAACCAGATGAGGAAGGTCATGCGGGCCGAGCTGTACAACCTGGTGGACGAGGTCGTCATCTCCGGCGCGGTGGGTGTACACAAGCCCGATGCGCGAATCTTCCGCCACGCCGTCGACCGGCTCGGGGCCGCCCCTGGCCCGCATGTAGTCATGGTCGGCGACAATCTCCAAGACGACATTGAGGGCGCCCGTGTCGCGGGCCTGACGACGGTATGGATCTCCCACGGCCGACCGCTTACCCGCCCAGGACCGCTTCCCCAGCACACTGCCTGCACCCTCGCCAAGGCTGCCGAGCTGCTGCGCACCATCAACTAAAAGCGTGCACTGCCCGTGGGCGTCACCGGAGACGGGTTTTCAGGCGTCGGTTTACCAGTCGTCGGTTAACCGGTCCCCGGTGAACCAGGCGTGTTTACTAAGACCCTCACCAAGTTCCCCCTACCCCCACAGGTGTCGTTCTGGCTGACGCTTCGCACGCCGCTGTCGGCTGTAGTCGACGAGGGCGTGAATGCCGCTGTCAGCGTCTTCTGCCGCTCGAAAGCATTCGAGTTCCTTGATCGCTTAGTCGGGCTCGCAGGGGGCGTTCAGGGCTGTTCTCGGGCCCACGCTGTCGCCTGCTGCCCTGTCCGTTCGTGGTGCCGAGGTGGGGCGGTTCAGGTGGCTGCCAGCGGCTCGCCGGAGAGCACATGGACGTGCCAGTGCTGGCTCTCCTGGTAGCGGCCCATGTTCGTCACGACACGGCAGGCTCCATACTCGTCCTTCACCGCAGCGGCGGCTTGCCGGACGACGGTCATCACGTCCAGCAGCAGCTGGTCGCCTCCGTCGCCCAGGTCGATGAGCGAGAGGACGTGCTGTTTTGGGATGACGACGAGGTGGACGGTGTACGCGGGTCGCGTGTGCTCGAACGCGAGGACCGTGTCCGTCTCGATGATCTTGCGGACCTGGGTGCGTCCGCTCAGGACCTGCTCGCAGTAGAAGTCGTCCCCCACCTGCTGGCCCCCTCCTTACGGTTTCCGCGGGTTGGCTTCGGCGATCTCCTTGGCGCGCTCAGCAACCGGGTTCAGGCCGACCTCGGCTCTGCGCTGGTCGACCTCTTCGGGCTCGCGGATCGGGAAGGGCTCCCAGTCACCGCCCGGTGGCCGGCGGAACTGCGTCCCGAACCACTGGCTGCCCTCGGTGCGTACCGCGATGCGGTCTTCGAGGAAGGCGAGATGCCAGGGCGCGGCGTCGCCGTCGGTGACCGCCTCGGCGAGGAGGTTGACCCACTGTTCCTGGAGGTGGGGTTGCCGGTCGGCGTGCTGGGCGAGAAGCCAGGCCGCGTCGGCGCCGTCGTCGTCGCACAGCGCCCGCCCGGGCCACCCGACCCGGTCGATGACGTCCTTGAGCCAGTGGGTGTTGTCGTTGTCCATGGCCGCCCAGCGTGTGGCGACGTCGTCCGGCACCGTCTCACCGAGGGCGTTGCGGAAGTCCTGGTCGACGTCGCGGCGGCGCAGCAGTTCCTTGCGCAGGGCCTCGTCCCGGGCGGGGCGGGGGCGCTGGGCGGCGGCTGTGGGAGGCACGAGTTCGTGCAGGGCCTCGCCGAGGATGCGGGTGTCCGCGGGCGCGTCCAGGGCGGCCAGTCCGTCGGCGGTGATCCAGCGGAACGGGTGCTCGCGGCGGGCGGTGGGGCCGTACGGACGGTCGACGACTCCGACGTGGATGTGGTCGATGTGCATGTGCCGTTCGGGGTGCTGGCCGTCGGCTCCGGCGGGCATGCTCACCGTCCACCAGGGCGCTCCATCGACGCACGCCTTGGCGCCGGTCTCGGGGTGCGGGTAGTCCGCGGGCAGCGCGTACCTGGCGGTTGGCAGGAGCCGGGCGCGGTAGCCGGTCTCCTCGACGGTCTCGCGCAGCGCGGCCTGCTCGGGGGTCTCGCCCAGTTCTAAGCGACCGCCACAGACCATCCAGCCGCCGTGACGGGGTTGCTCGATGACGCCCAGCCGCCACGTGTCGCCGAAGCGTGCGAAGGAGTACAGGCTGGCGGTGCGGTGCCGGACCAGGTCCACCGCGGCAGCGTCCCACGCCGCCGGGCTTCGGGTACAGAGCGCGGGTGCACCTACGCTGAAGGCGGGCGTGGGGCCGATGAGACGGATGCTGCTGGTGGGCCTGCCCCGTTTTCTGACCGACGCCTGGTCGTGGCTGAACTACAAGCCGGTGATGGCCTCCACGTACGACGGCCGGCCGCACCGGGCGCTGGCGCCGGAGGTCCAGGCGACGTGGCTGCCGCCCGGGGCGGTGCGCCGCCTGGCCGCGTACAAGCTGCTCGCGGCCTATGACTCCAATCAGGCCGGGGAGCTGGCCGCGCTCGCGGGGAACACGGAGGCGGCGGAGCGGCGCGAGTTCGGCGATCCGTCCTCGTTCGTGGACACTACCCTCGCGCACGTCATCGGCAAGACCCAGCAGATCGTGGTGCCCGGCGCCGAGCACGCGAAAGACGACCAGGCCACTCCGGAGGCCGTTGCGGCGGCAGCTGGGCAGGAGCGGCTGCGCTCGTGGGCGGAGGCCGAGCTGCTGCCGCTGCGGATGCAGGCATGCGAGCGCAAGACCGTCCTCCTCGGCGACGGCGTGTACCTGCTGGCGTGGGACCCGGAGAAGGGCCGTGCCCGCCTGCAGACCTTCGATCCCGGCTTCTACTTCCCCGTGATCGAGGACGACGCCGACCCGGGCGACTACCCGAGCCGCGTCCACCTGGCGTGGGAGATCCCCGAGGACCCCAAGCGCGGTATCAAGGCACGGGTGCGCCGGATCACCTACGAGCTGGGCCCGATCGAGCCGGCCGCTCGCCCCGACGCCGCTGACGGCGTGGGCCGGCAGGGTCTCGACGCCCTCGCGGAGGCGGAGGACGCGATGGCGGGGCCCGGCGACGCCTTCGACCCGGCCACCGGCCGAATAGTGCGCACGTACCCGTGGGCGCCCGACAAGGCGTCCGCCGTCACCTGCTACCTGACCGACGCAGACTGGTTCCTCGAGGACCTGCGGCACGGACAGTCGCTTGACGACTTCCCCCTCGACAAGGCCCGCTTCCGCGAGCGCGCCGACGGAACGACCCTCCATCGCCTGGACCTGCGGATCGACTTTCTGCCGGTCGTGCACATCAGCAACACCATCGCGGACGGCGAGCACTTCGGACAGTCCTCCCTCGCCAAGGTCTTCCAGGCCCTGGACGAACTGGCCGAGACCGACACCGACTCGGCCCGCGCCTCCGCCACCACCGGCGCTCCGATCATCGCGCTCGCCGGGTCCCATGCCGAGGTCGACCGGATCACCGGCCGCCCCAAGCCTCTGGACATCGCGCCCGGCACGGTCTTCCAGCTCGCCGACGGCGGACGCATGGACGTCCTCGACACCTCCAGCCAGCTCGCCGAACTCCGCGCCCGGGTCGAGGAGCTTCGCGAACGGGCCGCCGTCAATGCGAGGTTGCCCGCCGTGAGCCTCGGCACCGTCGACCCGTCCGACGTGCCCAGCGGCTACGCCCTCCAGCTCAGCCTCGGGCCGTTGGACTCGTTGGTCGACGCCATGCGGCTCGCCCGCGCCCACAAGTACGCGCTGCTGCTGAAGATGGTGCAGCGCCTTCACCAGGCCGGTCAGGCCGAGGGCTGGCCTGCGGGCCCGCCGCTCCCGGCCCGCCTGGTGTTCGGCCCGCACACCCCGACCGACCGGGCCGCCATCCTGGACGAGGTGATCAAGGGTGTGAGCGCCGGTGTGCTCTCCCTGGAGACCGGCATCCGCATGCTTCAGGACGCCGGATACCCGATCGAGGACGCCCGTGAGGAAGTCGAGCGCATCGGTGCCCGCCGGGCACCGAAGGACCCCGAGCCGCACGAGCCGACGGATACAGCACAGAAGAAGCAGGACGAGAGCGAGGAGGACTCCCCGGCCGACCAGCCCGGCGGACCGAAGCGTGACCGGGCCGAGGCGGCGTAGCTTCTGGGCGCGTAGATGGACGGTGAGCAGACATCACTCGACCTGCGCCGCACGAGTTGCTGCCGCATACGGGAACAGTCACCAACGCACTCAGCGGGACAGTGCCCACGAAAGCAGCAATGCCTGAGTGCCCCGTGAACCCCGACTTGAATCCATCCGTGGCGACTCGCCATCCCGGCACGAATCGTGGAGGACGATATGGCAGTCGAGGAGCACAAAGAGTCCGGCCAGAATGCCCTACTCGATTTTGATGTCGAGGCAGTGTTCGCAAACATTGACGGCCCCCAGGTGACCGGCAAGGAACACAACACCGACCTGGGGGAGTACCAGTTCTACTTCGGAGCCGCGGTCAAAGCAATCGTCCACGACGGGGGCGGCTTCAAGCTCAGCGGCGAGGACCAGGAGAAGGCCATGGCGGCGTTTGCCGCAGAAAAGAACTGGTACAGGTCACAGGAGTGGCAGCAGAAGCCGGAAAGCATCGCGCCTCGCCTCGCAGCTTTCCGAGCAACCCTCGACCCCCTCTTGAAGAAGATCGGGGTTGAAATCCCCCACTACCCGAAGCCTTAGGGCCTGTCAGACGGGTGCGTCATTCTCCCTGTCCTGACGGCGAGGCACGAGCACACAGACGACCCCCGGAAACGCTCGTGCCCCTCTTCCGGGGGCGTCTTCGCGTGCTGCTGGATGCTGACGCTCAGGCCTTCCGCACCTTGATCGCGACGGGTTTATTTCCGTCCTGTTCGAAGACGACCATGTCCCCCACCTGCGGGTAGTACTCGGGATCGAAACTCCGGTCGTGGATCATCCACTCCCTGTCCTTCGCATCGACGATTTCGCCGCTGCCCGGTCCGGGCCGCCAATCGGCGAGCTTGCCTGTGAGCATGGTTGCCTCTCCTCCGCTGAACGGGTGCCAATGGGCCCAGTCAGGACCACCAAGGGAATACCCGCCCGACAGGGTGACCGAGCAGCTTGTCACTCGAACGCGACAGCCAAAACGATCCCCCACCCCTCCGGGGTGCCCCCACAGGCGTGTCCGGTAGGTCGACACCGATCCGTCGAACATGCCTTAGTCACCTGAACGGTCGCAGCAGACAGGCGAGCGACTTCTCTCCGTGGTTTATTCATGACAATCGGCAACTAGCGAGAGGGCCGTGCCATGGCAACGAAGAAGGAACAACTGGCGGCGATCATCGCCAAGGCCATCAGCTACATGTTGCAGGGCAAGTTGACCACTGGGGAGGCGCTCGAAAAGGCGCGCAAGGAATCCCCGGGCGCCGACAACATCACCGCCGCCGAGGTCGACGCTGCCTACAAGCAGCACACCAAGGACAGCATGCAGTACGGCACGCCCATCGGTGAAAGCAGCCTGCCGTCCGATTGATCTCGGCCCGATTGGGCATCTGAGCGAGCGCACGGACATGGTGCACTTGCACATTGCCCTTGCTTCTGAGCCGCGTCCAGCTCGCTCTCCCGCTGGCTCGTCAGACCGGCCCCGGACATCGCCCCGCCGTTCGAACCGCGCCTTGGGGAAGCGGCCTTTCCAGAGCAGGAACTTGAGCATCGCGGTGAAGCCGAGGCGACTCGGCCCGGACTTGTTCCGCAGCAGGGCGCTCTCGTCGTCGTCCAGGGTGAAGTGCTCGACCACGTCGTCCAGTCCCAGGTCCCTGGCCATGGGCCTGCCCCTCTCGCAGCCCCGGGCCGTCACCGGCCTGTGGGGCGGAAGGTAGCCAGGCCGCCCGGCCCCACTGGCGAATATCGCCGAACGGGTCCCGGCGGCGGCCTGAACCTGCTACCGGCGGTACGGAGCTGTTCAAGGACGTCGTCCACGAACGCCCTCCACCCCCGCCATCGCCCGATTCCTGTCAAAGCTGTTCAAGACGTTCAGGTTCGAGGGGTGTGACACGGCAGAGGGGCCAGGCCGGCTCGCCGGCGCTGGACGCGACCGCAGCAGCGGTTTCAGAGGGTGTTCTGCGAGCCTTCGGTAGTTCAGTACGAGTTGGGATTGTTGTTCGGTTCGGGGTCTGAGGCGCCCCGATGGTTGCCGACGCCGAGCAAAGCACCCGTTCCACCCCGGGTTGACCCCGGCCCGGGAGCGCCTCGCCTGCTAAATCCTCGCGGGGTAGGAGCGCGGTCGACAGCACGGCTTGTGCCGTCCGGGGTGGTGTCGGTGCAGCGGTTCAGGGACATGGCGCCCCCGTGTGCAGTGGCGTTTTCAGCGGGTGAATCTCAGCACCCAGGGAGGTGATCACACTGCGTCTGACCTGCTGTGGGAGGTCCCGACCTGGTACAACCACGACCGTGACCGCGCCCCAGATCGACCACCACGCCACCGGCTACAGCCTCGCCCACGCCTACCACCTGGCCCAGGCGGCAGCCCTGTCCTACAAGGACGAGCCCGAGATCGAGCGGCAGGCAGCCGCGTGGGGCTTCGAACGGGTCCGTCATCACCGGACCCGTTTCACCGCGCCGTTCCCCCTGCAGGACACCCAGGCCTACACCGTTGCCAGCGACTACATGATCATCACCGCGTTCCGAGGCACCGAACCGGCAGAGATCCGCGACTGGCTCTCCGACGCCACCACCCCGCCGTGGCCCGGACCGGCGAAGACCGGATACATCCACTACGGCTTCGGCGAAGCCCTGGAATCGGTATATCCCGACGTGAAGAACGCCATCGCCGAGCTGCGCACCAACGGCCAGAGCGTCTGGTTCACCGGCCACAGCCTCGGCGGCGCCCTCGCCATGCTCGCCGGCGTACGGATGTATCTGGAGGCCCCGAAGCTAACCGCTGACGGCATCTACACCTTCGGCCAGCCCCGCACCTGCGACCGTGTCCTGGCCGCTGCCTGCAACAAGGCCCTGAGCCGGCGTCTCTACCGGTTCGTCAACAACAACGACATCGTGCCGCAGCTGCCGCCGGAGCCCGCCTACACCCACGTCGAGACCCTGCGCTACATCGACGCCTCCGGCAAGGTCCGCGAATCCATGACCCTGCTCGGCGGCCTGGCGGACCGTGCCAAGGGCCTGACGGCAGACCCGCTCGCCCCGGCCACCGCCGGCATCCGCGACCATTCCATCAACAACTACGTTTCAGCCCTGGAGAAGAACCTCCGCTGACGCACAGTTCAGACACCGTTCCGCGCAGCAGGGTCAGCACCTACTTTCGCCGGGGCGAGCGTTCTTGGTGTGGGCTGGGGCAGGGTGAACTTGCCGGGCTCTGGTTCAGTGAGGATGCCGCGATAGACCAGGCGTGTCAGCTTGGCGCGCATGTTCTCGATGTGCCGCGGTTCCAGTCCGATGCCCAGTGCTCGGCAGACGTCCTTCGCGCGCAGCCCGTGCCCGGCCTGTTCACCCTCACCCACCCGGCACCGACCACCCCAGGCACCAACCCGGCCTGAAACTCGGCGAAACCCCGCAGAACACCCACTCACAAGGGCTCAAGATCGCACGGGGGTGCACTGCTTTCATCGGCAGGGACGGATGTGCAGGCTCCGGCTGGATGGCGCGCTGGGTCGAGCCGGACGAGTCCGACCAGGTTCACTGCGGCTGGAGCCGTGGTCACACTTCGTCGGCTGCGACGGGAGTCCACGCTCTGTCCGGCACGGGTATCTCCTGCGCCCATCCACACAGCACCTGCACGTCTACCCCGTAGTCCTACCTCTGATCTGTGGAGTTGCCCCTGGTCCGAGATTCGGGCGTGTTCATGCCGCGAGGCGCAGGAATCAGGTGGCGTCACCCGGCCGTTGGGTTCACTGCTGAAGGCCCACGCAGATAGGCGGCGACGTGCTGGGGCGAGTCGGTGCGGTACTTGAAGCCGCGGGTGCGTCCCCGGCAAGTGGTACTGCCGCACAGGCAGAGGTCGACGGCGATGCTCTCGTACTCCGTGGTCTCGTAGTCCCAGGTGATCTCCTCACCAGCGCGGATCGTGGTGAGGGCCACGAAGTCGTAGCCGCCGAGCGCGTTGTCCTCGACGCCGGTGTTAGGGGAGCAGGAGTGATTGATGCTGCGAGCCGTCTCATCGAGCTCGATGTGAAGACCCCAGTCCTTCTGGAACGAATGCTGGGAACGCTGCGGCACCGTGTGCTCAGGCAGGCCGCGGAGGACCAGTTCGCCGGCCCCGAACTCCCGCATCGCGAACACACCGCGGCCCTTGCCGGGAGCATCACGGATGACGACCCCGCCGGGCAGGGCATCCGCCGCCCGCGGTCCCGCCGCGCCGAACGTGGTGGAGCCGTTCGTCGGGACAGCACGCCCCACGAGGCTGGGCCTCGGCTCGTGCGGGGGATTACCGTGCTGGTCCATCTCTGCGGCTCCTTCGGCGGGGCTGCCCGTGGAGGGCGTCTCGCCCTTCTCTCAGGCGGCGCCTTGCGCACGATCTCCCGCCCGGTCGCGGGTCGCGTTCCCTTGCGGGCGGCCTACGGGGTCGGCGGTGCGTTCAGGATCGGTGCCGGGGGCAGTCCGAACATCGATCCGCTGGTGCGCGCCATCGCCGCGATGTCCACGGGCTGCTCGTGGTTGGTGACGTAGGGGCGGACCGGCCGGTCGAGCGGCGGATTTACCAGGAAGAGCACGGTGATGCGCCGGTCCAGCCGGTGGTTGCGGACCTGGTGGTAGAGCGGCGGCACCTGACCGTCCGTCATCGCGGTGAGCAGGCTTCCGGGCATGGCGAGCAGCCGCCCGTCCTGGACCGCGGCCGGCCGCATCTCGCCGTCGGTCTCGGTCTCCAGCCCGGGGCCGTCCGAGGTGGCCAGCGTCAGGAGGTGGCCGTCTTCGTGGCGGTCCTGGAGCAGGTCACGTTCGCTGGTGCGGTGGTACCAGTTGATCTCCAGGTAGGACGAGTCGCGGAATGGCAAGGCCTCCGGGTAGGCGTAGTGCGCGGCCAGGCCGGCCAGGATGTCGCCGGTCACCGTGGCGGCAACTTCCCAATAGGCGCTGAGGGTACGGAGGAACGGTGCGATGGATTCCCCGTTTGGGACGGTAGCCGGGTTGTCCGCCCAGTAGGTGAAGGACTCGTTCATGTCCGGACGGTCGGGGGTGATCCCGTACTGGCGGCCGTAGGGGCGGAAACCGAAGTTGAAGTCGTCGCTGCCATGGCGGCGCTTGACATCATCGTCGAGGGTGAAGAAGCGCGTGGCTTCGGCGCGTAGCGCGGCAAGGATGTCAACTGCCGCCGCCGGAAGGGCGATGGTCGTGTGGCCATGGTCGAGGATGTCGCCGACCGGGCTGATAGGGGGCATGCACACGGTCCTTTGCGGGTCGGCGGTGCGGGCCACAGCAAGTAGAGCTGGTTGAGCGCCAGGTGGCTCGACCGGCGGGGGCCTGGCGGGCGCACGGCACGGTCACCCGAGGTCGGCCTGACGGCCGTCGTGTACTGAGCCGCTATGCCTTCGCGGCGATGATGGTGCCGCCGGGCACCATGCCTCCGACGTCGAACATCATGCGGACCGCGGCGACAGCGGGCTCGTCCGGCCCGTTCCGGATCGCGTCGAAGTTGAGAAAGGCGAAGAGGTTCGGGAAGGCGAGCAGGCACCCTGCCACCGTGTGGAGGCCGTCGATTGCCTGTTGCGCGACCAGGCGGACGGTGTTCCCCAGCGAGACCATGCCGACCACGGTCATGACTAGGGGCATCCACCGCTTGATCGCGTCCCAGAGCTTGCCCAGCCCACTCAGGGACATGAGCGCCGCGCAGACGGCGAAACCGATCGCACAGCCCACCATGGACGAGAGGTACGGGGACCAGTTCTCGATGTCCGACAGGATGGCGCCTTCGAAGGTCAGCAGGAGCACTGCCCCGGTCCAGCACACGTTGACGAGGGACAGCCACATCGGTGTGAGGTCCGGGCCCCAGTTGTCGATGGCGCACATCGGGATCGCCTGGCACGCGAGGAGGATCCCGGCGGTGATCGTGCACGCGCGGTTCTGCGGATGGGATCCGAGCGTGCCCGGCTGGGGAAGCCTGCCATCGGGGAACGGCTGCTTGTCGATACCTTCCGCCAGTTTGTAGATGAGCGTCACCGGCACCGCGGCCACGAGGGCGAAGACCCCGGCATAGGTCGGCTTGTTGTCGCTCCCGTTCCCGGACAGAGTGGCCAGCCACCCGTACAGCTCTTTGATGATGGGGTTGTCGATCTCGGTGCCGAGCAGCGTGCTGAAACCCTCCATGCTCGTTTCGATGAGCGCGGCGCCCACGTCGAGGATTCCTGTCGCGGTGTCGAAGGCGGCACCGACAAGTTTCTTCGAACCGTCGAGCAGCGCGCTCAGTTCCGCGCCGGAGACGCCGCCGGGTGAGCTGAATGTCTTGAGGACGGCCGGGGCCATCTCCTGCACCCCTGCCTGCAACCCCTGCCCGGCGCTGGACATCCTCTTCGCGAAGTCCTTCATCAGTTCCTCCGGGCCGTCGGGCCCCGCGGCCTGCGGTAGTTGCACGCCCGACAGTGTGGCCGGCAGACCAGCAGACTGGACCTTGTCCATCAGCCAGTTGTGGTGCGCGTTGCTGGTGAAGTGGCTTTGGGGCACCTTCGCGATCGACGAGCCCTTGGGGGGCGTGGCCAGTTCAGAGACCTTCTTGCCGGCCAGCTTCGCGATGAGGGGGTCAAAGCTCTGGAGTACGTTGGCCTTCTCGCGCCCCAGCCACGCAGCCGCCTTGTCGCGCCCTACGCCGGTCGCTTTCTTCACCGCCTGCGGCGCCTTGCGCATGGCTTCTTCCAGAGCGCGCTTCGTATTCCAGATGGCCTTGAGGTCGAACAGGGCCTTCAGCCACGCGACGACCTTCTCGACGAAGGCTTCGACCTTGTGGAAGACGTTGGCCACGAACTGGGCGGCCTGCTCCAGGCCGTGGAACGCGATCTTGATACCGCCGACGATCGCGTTGCCGATCCGGATCGCCAGCGTCGAGAGCTGGTGGATTCCCGTGAGCACCGCGTGATCGATCGCGATCAGGCCGTTCTTGGCCGCCCGCAACAGGTCGCCACCGAGCTGCTGGAGCTTCTGCCGGGCCTCCTGCGCAATGTCCTCCGCCCCCGCGACGGCCTGGTTGTAGACGTGCTTGATGCCGTTCCAGGCATCGGTGAGCCAGTTGTACTCCGACGCCCCTCCCTGGTTGCTGACGTCCTGGATGTGTCTGGCCAACTCCTCCTGGGAGTGCAGCAGGACGCACTGATGGGGCACGCCGGCGGTCTGCCCCTGGGGGACGGGCGGCAGCAGGCTGTACCGCACGCCCACAGCGTTGCCGGGCAGCGGCTTACCCATGCCGACGAGCGCGGTGTGCTGGATCGCCTGGGCGGCGATCGAGGCCAGGGGGGCGTCCTGGCCGACACGCGGCGCCAGTGCGCCGCCATCTCGGTTCTGGGCGTTCCTCAGCGTCTCGCCATCCTTGCCGAACGGCTTCAGCGCACCACCCGGATCCGTCTCGCGCAACGTCCCGGTGCCGGAGAGGTAGGTGTGGACCGCACGGCCGGGCTGGACCGGCACGGGCCTTGCCAGATCCGCGGAGGCCAGTTCCAGCGATGAGGCACCGAGGCCGTTCGGCACCACCCCGAAGGCCACCTTGCCGAAGGCGTCCGTCTTGAGATCGATGCCTTCACGGGGGATGTGCACGGTCCGGTTCTGGTACGACACAGTGCACGCGGAAGCGTGCTCCTCCGGCTTCAGCTTCACCCCGTAGTTCGGGACAGGCGCGCCCGCGGCGTCCGTGACGGTTGCTTCGACCCGGTAGTGCGTGACCTCGTACGCTTGAATCTGCGGTGCACGGACATCGTGCTCGCGCCACACACCGGTGAGGGCGTCCTGGGTCTCCATGCGCAGCCCCCGCTTGCCCTTGACATACGTGAAGAGCGTCGGAGTGTCGACCGGCTCGACCGAGGCCGCGACACCGGCAATGTTCTTGTCGAGGGGCGTCGGGGGCAACCAGCGCGGGCATCCATCATCGTCGACGGGCTTCACAGGGTCCTGGCGCAGCGACCAGAGCGTGTTGTTCTCGTCGATGCCGTAGATGTCCCAGCGGATGGGCCCGGGCCGCTCCGGCCGGTTCTTGCACACGTGCGCAGCAGCTGTTCGAAAGGCCATGCCGCCCACGGGACGGCTCCCGCACGACTGTCCGTCCGGCCCGCACCGCCACATATGCAAGGTCCCGTCCGCATGCAGAATCAGGAACGTGGCTTCAACGGGACTGCCGAAGGCGCCCACCACGCGTCGCACCTGCGGGTAGCCCGGCACCTCAAGACTCCACCTCTGGGGAGGGCTCGTGGTGAACTCGCCGTAGTTCATCATGAGCTTGCCATCCCTGACTCCGGCCGCAACCCAGTGCCGGCTGCCCACCCGGGCGATCTGCGCGCTCTCGTCCAGAAGCGCCCGTACGCGAGTATGTTCGGGGGACAGGATCCAGCCCGTTTGATCATCAGTCCGTCCTACGGCCACGAGGCGGTGCAGGCTGTCCCCCTCCTTGGCCACGGAGTGCGAGACCTTCAGGCCGCGCAGGCGGCCTGAAATACCCTGCAAGGCCTCCGCCTTGGACCACGATTCCCGGTCGCGGGCCAGCAGCGAGCGGTAAGCGTTACCGTCGCTGATGAAGAAGCACTCGACGACGGGGCCGGCCTTGGTGATCCCCGCGATGGCAGCCACCTCGGTCGGCGCATAGGTGTCGAAAAGCTTGACCGCCCGCCATCCCGTCGAGGACTTCGGATCGGGGGACACATGCAGCAGAGCTGTTCCGGTCTCGGCCCGGGTCACCACCAGCGCCTCGTCCACCCCGCTGTGCGGATTGCGGAAGACCGCGAGCGGGGAAGGACTTGTCTCATCCACGGGGATACCGGCCGCCATCACCACGTCCTGGCTCAGCACCTCGGACACACTGACCTGGAGCGGGAGAACGGGCCGAGGAGCGGGCGGGGCAGTGGGCGAGGATGCGGTGGCGGTCTCCATGAGCTTCTCCCGGGGCGATGACGGGTGCGTACCTCCAGGACATCCCCCATCCCCCAAACCCGCCCGCGCTGCGCGATCCTTGTCCCCCTGTCGCATGGCGCCGGTAGCCCATGCGGAGCAGCGAATCCCGCGTCGCCCTCAGCGACCCCGACCTCGATCCGTAAACTCCTGCGTGACGCTGATCAAGCGATCAAGGATCTCAAGGTGAAGAGCATGACCATGAGTCAGTGTCAACGGTCAGGTCGACGATCAAGAGCCGTTGACAGTCAGAGCCCATATCCCCGTCTGCTGTATCCGGAGATGCTCCCCGCGGCCCCCGGCCAGGGTTGAGCAATAACGAACGGCGAACCAACCGACGAGTGGCTCAGTGTGATGTTTCCGGGAGGGCTGTCGCTGACTGTGGCTCGTCCTTTCGTCCCTGCTCGTAGGCCCTCATGGGCGATGCGGGTGGGCAGGCTTGGGCGTCTCCCGTTTGGGGGGACTCTCCGCCGTCTGCGTGGGCGGCGCGGCTGGAGCGGGTAGGGAGCGTCTCATGGTGTTTGACATTCCGAAGATGGTGTTTGATTTCGCCTTGAACTTGATGCGCAGTCAAGGGCTGTCCGCGAGGCAAGCCGCTCAGATGGCGATGAAGTCGGTCCCCGGCGGCTCCGCGGTGAACGCGGCGGCGCTGGAGAAGAGGCTCGAAGAGGCGCAGGCGAAGGGTGCCGGGGTCGCGCAGTCCGTGCCGCACGGCAGTGTGGAGTTCACGACGCCCGGGTGGAAGCCCGGGGTGTGGACCGTGCCGGAAGGCGTGACGTCCATCACCATCCGGATGTGGTCGGCCGGAGGAGCCGGCGGGGGCGGTGGGGGCGGCGCCGGCGGGGGTGGGGGCGGTGGAGGCCCGGTCACGGACAGAGGCGGGGCAGGTGGCGGTGGCGGCGGCGGTGGGGGCGGTGGCGCCGGGGGCGGGGGTGCGGGAAGCGCGTTCATGAAGTGTGTCCTGCCGGTGGTGCCGGGCAAGAAGGTGGACGTTGGGGTCGGTGACTCCCGTCCGGGTGCAGCGGGCAGCGGCGGCGGGGGCGGCGGAGGCGCGGCTTCCAGCAACGAGTTCTCGGGTTCCGGCGACGGCAAAGCCGGAAGTGACGGTGGCTGGGGCACCACAGGGGGCAAAGTGGCAGCCTCCAGCAGCGTCCACTGTTTCGTCGGCGGGCCGACCGGCCTGACCCTGTACGCGGCGGTAGATGCGCCTGGCAGCGGTGGAGAAGGCGGCGGCGGCAGGGGCGGCGGCGGTGCCATCGGCGGCCACCGTGAGGGTGATGGCGGCGCCGGAGGGGCCGCCGGGGCCGGCGGCCAGGGAGGAGCCGGCGGTGCGCCCGACGCCGCGAGGACGCCGGGACACATGGGTATCTGCCGCACCGGCGAAGACGACTACACCTATCCCGCCGTGCTGGGCACACCAGGTCAGCCCGGTGACCCGGGCGCGCCTGGCTATCCGGGCGAGACGGCGAAGGGGAGGGACCGGGGCCACTCCGGCAACGGGGGTACCGGCGGCGCCCGCGGTGGCGCCGGAGGAGCGCCGGCCCCTGGTGACATTCCCCGCCCGCCGAACGTCGGCCACGGCGGCAGCGGCGGCACAGGCGGCCTCGGTGGACGCGGCACCTTTGGTTCGGGGACCCAGTTCTCCGGCACTTACACGGCTGGGGACGGCAAAGACGGCACTCCCGCCACCACCCCCGGCATCGGCTACGTGCACATCTCGTGGTGAGTGCGCGTTCCAGCAAATCCCCCGCGCGACGTCTGCGCAGCAATCCCGGCTCGGTGTCGTCAGACAGCACCGGTTGAGGCCTGGCCCCTCGATGACACACATTGCCACCGGGGGCCGGGCGTGTTGCCGTGCCACTCAGCCGCCCGGCTTCGGCGGAGTCCGATTCCCCGGGTTGCAGGAGCAATGGGAGGATCCGACGCATCCAGCATGCCGGCGGCCGCAGAGCAGAAGCCCCGTAATCAGCCGGCTGATTCGGCGCTCAAGCAGGAGGCCGCGAGGTGACGCCAGCCCAATGCCCTGGGCGGGTGATTACGAAGCCGCCCATTGCCACGATGCCTCAAATGTGGCGCATTTCCAGTTCCCCCACCAGTAGCAGAGCTCTCCGTTGATCCGCAGGCTGTTGGCGTTGTAGATCCCGATGGTCAGGTTGCCCTTGACCAGCCCCAAGCTGAGGTCGAATTCGATAGTGGGATTCTGGGTGCTGAGGGCGTATGTCTTGCTCCAGACCGGCTTTCCGTCGAGCTTGACGCCCGCCGACGAACTGGCAGTCCACCCGGCGTCTCCTCCCTTGAACTCGACCTCGCCGTATACGCTCAGAGGTCCGAGCTCGAGCTCCCAGTTCCCTTTCCACTCGCCGGCGCCGACCTGCTGCGGGGCGAATGGGGTTGTGATGCTCACAGGTTGAGGCGGCTGGTCTTCGTACTGCTGGGCCGCCGAGATGTAGGTGCGCCTGAGCTGTTCGGCCGTTGTGTCGGCCTCGTCAGGTTGCTTGAGCTGGTTCGCGGACTGGGCCAGGTCCTCCCAGACATCCGGGTCGATACCGAGCAGAGCGGTAGAGGGATCAGTTGCCATGTGTGGTTCCCTTCTGAGTAGTCGCCTCGCGCATTACGGCCTGGAAAGCATCAGAAATAAAATGTTGTCGAGGCGGCAGCCTGGTCGGTAACTACCTTTTGCGGCCGATGATCCCGCTACCCCAAGGAGCCGGGGCACCCGAGAGCCTAATCCTCTTTGGCTGCCTCTTTGACTGCCTTCAGCAGCTTCGTCCGGTCCTTTTCGCTCAGGCCGCCGACGCGCCGGCTGGGATCGATCCCGGTGTCTGCCATCTCAAATTTGACCTTCACTTGGTTCAGTCCGGGGACGGCTTCCAGGATTTGGGAAACCTGGATCTTGCTCATGACCGGATCGTGGTATTTGCTGAGCACGTCGCTCAGGCTCGTTCGGCCGGCGCGCAGGGACTCCAGCAGCGCGTTTCTGGCCTGGCGATCCTCGTCGGCTTTCTTCAGCGCGGCGGCTTGCTGTTCGGGGGTCAGCGTGGGGAGGGACACTTGACTCTCAGGCAGTTTCTGGCTCTGGCCCGGCTTTTCGACCTCCCCTCCGAGGGCGCTGAAGGCCCAGTCGCGCAACATGCCGATACCGCCGCTGCCGGCCTCGGCCTTCCCGGGCTCGGTCACCTTGCCGCCGGTCACCTGGTGGGCCTTGTCCCGGAGGCCGCCGACCATGCCCTGAACGCCGCCGGTGCCGGCCGGGGCGGGCGCTTCGGCCAGGCGGGAGGAGGAGACGGCGTTGTCGAATGGCGGGGGCAGCTGGTCCACGGTCTGGCCCGGAGCCACTGTCATGGACTTGCCCCGATAGTCGGCGTCGATGAACAGCTCCAGGATCTTGCCGGTCTTGTTGACCACCGAGGTCGTCAGGTCCGCGTACCACGTCTCGATCTGGTTCAGGGACGCGATCGGCACATCGGCGATGACGGCACGGGCCGCCTTCCCGTTGTTGTATGCGGGGTGCTCGTACAGGGCGTACTTGCCCGCCGGACAGGCATCGGCACCAGCCACGGTCTTCTTCAGTTCCACGCTCACGACAGTGCTCCCTTGAGCAGGTGACGGCGGGCATCCGCACAGGCGACGGGAGGCCCCGCATGCGCAGAGTCCTGCCCCGTCCATCACGACCCTGACCCAGGAACATGTGTGCGGCCAGCAGGCGCTGCCAGACGAGTGACCCACTACGGCACCGGGCCGTCCGGCACCTTGCCTTGGCGCAGTCGTCAGCCGGTGTGTGCGATCGCCCGCAGTAAATGCCGGATTTACTGCGGCAGTGCCGATGCGCTCCCCTCGGCGCCCCGGCGGTGGCCTCGCGTGTTCGAGCAGGCGCGATCACCGCCGCGCAGGGCGAGGTGTACGCATTTACTGCGGCAGGACCGAAAGCGGGGGTACGGGTGGCGATCGAACAGGCAGCCGTGCCGGACAGCCGGGGCGCGATCCGGCCGCCGCGCGCCCGCATCATGCCGCTGTCCGCCCCGCCCCCGTCGTACGAGGCCGCGGTCGAGCGGTACCTCACCGGCGCGGGCATCGCGAAGTCCTCCGCCCGGAACTACCGGATCTCGCTCACCACCTGGGGATGGATGCTGCACGGCGAACCGGCGCCGACCGGACCGGCCCGCCGCGGCGCCAAGCCCGCCCCCTTCGGCCTGGCCACTGTTGGCGACCCGGCGCTGCCGCCCCTGCTCGCCGAACTCGCCGCCGCACGGGCGGACGCCATGGACGCCGACACCGTCAACCGTGAACTGTCCATCGCCCGCAAGGCGATCGGATGGTGGCAGGCCCAGGGCTGGATCGAGGCCGACCCCACCCTCGGGATCGAGCGCCGCCCGGCACCGCCCGACCGCACCAGGGCACTGCCCAAGCCGCAGATCACCGCTCTGTGGCAACTGGACGCGTCCGTACGGGAGAAGACGTTCTGGAAGATGCTCTACGAGTCCGCCGCGCGCGCGGACGAGACTCTGTGCCTGAACATCGAGGAACTGTTCCCCGCCGACAAACGCGGCCGCATCGTCTCCAAGGGCGGCGCCATCGAGTGGATCCACTGGCAGTCCGGCACCGCCCAGTTACTGCCCCGCCTCATCGCCGGCCGCACCCACGGCCCGCTCTTCCTCACCGACCGCAAGGCCCCCGCCCGCGCCCCGACCCTGGACACCTGCCCGGTCACCGGGCGCGCGAGGCTGTCCTACCGCCGCGCCGAGGAGATCTTCGAGACCTCCACCCGGTTGCTGGCCAACCCCCTCGCCGGCCCCGAGGACTTCGACGACCTGGAGGGCTGGCCCCTCCACCGGCTCCGCCACAGCACGCTCACCCACGACGCCGAGGACGGCACCTCGACACCGATGCTGCTGGCCCGCTCCCGCCACGCCTCCGTACGGCCCCTGGACCGGTACGCCCGCCCCGGCGTCGACGCCGTCGCCCGGCACGTTGCGGCCCAGGACCCGTGCGCCCGTCGGCGCTGACCGGCTCCACGACGACGGGCGCACGGGGTGTGACCCAGGTGCCTGTGGCGGCGTCAGTTGCCTCCACGGTGTACGCACATGAGCTGGCCAACGGCTGCGTGCTTGTCCTGGTAGGCGATCAAGGCAGGCCCCTCAGCGGTGTTGTGATCGCCGAGCCGCTGGTCGTCGCTCCATCCGGTGCCGTCGAAGGTGGCGTAGTACAGCCAGTTGTCGCCACCGCCGCGGTGCACGCAGTAGAGCTTGTCGCGGTAGACGGCCAGAGCCGGACCCACCCCCGTGTTGTGATTGCC
>NZ_JBVHLW010000002.1:62134-62372 GCF_055558795.1 Streptomyces sp. NPDC025618
CGGTGTAGTACAGCCAGTTGTCGCCACCGCCGCGGTGCACGCAGTAGAGCTTGTCGCGGTAGACGGCCAGAGCCGGACCCACCCCCGTGTTGTGATTGCCCAGCCGCTGGTCGTCACTCCACCCGGTGCCGTCGAAGGCGGTGTAGTACAGCCAGTTGTCGCCACCGCCGCGGTGCACGCAGTAGAGCTTGTCGCGGTAGACGGCCAGAGCCGGACCCACCCCCGTGTTGTGATCGCC